>CAZILN010000262.1:0-6881 GCA_964540005.1 uncultured Bacteroidaceae bacterium
CTTTTTTCTCAATCGAGGATAATTCCAGCTTAATGTCCTTGAATTCTCCCCGGGGTTTTACTCCCGTGGCTTTCTGATAATCATCAACATTTAGAGAATACTTGGTATTATAGAGCCGGGACTCCCGGTTAAAGGTAACTCGTAGTTTAACAGGGTAGGTTCCATCCTGCTTTTTGTACCTGGTGTCATGGAAGATCCCTGTTGAAGCTTCCAGTTTTTCCATTGCTGTATACTTAAATTAAGGACTTTCAAACAATTTGCATAACTAAATTAGTAAATTTGCAAACAATATCCAAAAGGAAAACATAATACTTATTAGCATATTATCTTAATATTCACTAATTTTGATAAGCAATGATAAGTAAACAGATAGTAAGGGATTATGCTTTGGGAGCAGGGGGTCGAGTGTTCGAATCACTCTACCCCGACAATCAGTAAATAAAGGGATTTGGCTATTTTGCCGAATTCCTTATTTTATATCCAGTTTACTTAGGGTTTACAAATTTACTGGTTGAACTAAAATTATGGGTGATTTACTTTGATGATTCAGATGATATTGATTAATCATCTAATCCTAAGCGTGCACGAACGGAACTTTCTTTTTTTAATCTGATTTCAATTACTTCTGAAGACACCCCAAATTTATCACAAATTAAGGAGGAGACAATCGGAATAATTGAGTTCTTCGAAACAAAATCATTCCATGTTAATTCTTGACAACTTCCGAACGAGCACGCATAAACAGTTTTACTAATGGATCAATCGGGACTAATAACCTTCCAGCAAATTCATGCGCCTGCCGTTCGTACCAAGATAGGACTCCTTCATCCATATTCCGATAAAACTCAATCCATTTCTCTCATTTTTGCATTTAATACTCTGAATTGTATCATAATGAAGGATATAATGACCGATTTCATGAGCAATTGTAAACCGGACACGTCCCTGATATCTATCGTCGTTGTACAAGTCATTATCAACATAGATATATTTCAAATCTTTTGATATAAGACCATCGATCTGGGTTTCTGAGTGGAGCCCGTCTACTGGTATAATAGCAATACCAAATGCAGCTTCGACATGCCATTCAATATTTACTGGTATGTCTTCGTTGTGAATATGATCCTGCCTAAATTGCTCGGCAGCATCTCTAATCTTGTCGAAAGAGATAATAATGGACTTTATTTCTTCGGCTCCCATGCAGACTTAATCTTTGTAACCAATTTGTTTAAGTCAGTTTCTGATGGCTTTTCTGACCTTACAGTCCTGAAAAAAATGGGTAATTGATCAATGATTTCACCTTCAACTAATTCGTCTGAAATAGTTGCTATGGCAGCAAGATCAAATAAGTGTTTGTAAGGCTCGGTATCAGGTTCCAGCTTCACTACAGCTGCAATTTCCTCTAATGCCTTTTTAGTCTGAGGAGGTTTCAATAATCCTCTCTCGATTTTACTCCAATTACTTGCATCAGCATTAATAGCTCTACAAAATTCTCTCAATGAATACCCAGCCTCAATTCTTAATTTTCGAATGAAATTAGCGAAGGTAGTTTCCATAATTGTTCTGTTTATTAGTGATTTACTATGTGGTACAAAATTACCACACTGCTAAATTAAAAACCATGTTATAAAACATATACCAGCAATTTAGAATAAGATTAGATTATATAACAAAAGATCATTTACCGATAATGAAATCCGACAATGTAAATACCTGATTAATATAGTGGAACAGGACCACCGGTTTATAAAGTGGCGCATTCACCAGGGCTTAGGATTCAAGGATTTTGAATCAGCAAGAAGAACGTTAACAGGGTTTGAGATAGTTCACATGATCAAGAAGAATCAGCTTAATACTCAAGAGCGAGATATGTTTAAATCGTTTTATTCCCTAGCTGCCTAGAATGAGATTCAATTCAATATTTTAGTGGATGGTTGAACAGGTGCGACAGAACCAAAAAAAGGACAACTCACAATTAATCTGTGGTTGTCCCGTGAAGTACTCCCGGCGGGATTCGAACCCACGACCTACGGCTTAGAAGGCCGTTGCTCTATCCAGCTGAGCTACGGGAGCGGAAAGAGGCAACAAAATTATAAAAATCTAGGGAAATACATTACTGGGCTGCACCTTTTGCAGCCACAACAGAATACGGTACCCCCTCAGGGTGTTCCACCGGCTGGGCTGCCCTGCCTGTTCCATGTCAAACCAGACCCTCCCGCTGTGTTTTCCCTGGAGTGGCCAGAGGCCTTCCTTGTTTCGTTTTTTAAGTATGAGTCCCGCCGCATCTGTCATGCGGTCATCCCAGGGGGCATCCACCTCCTGAAGGAAATCAAAGCAGCGCATGACATCATACCTCCAACGGGGAGGAAAGGAAAAGCGGGTCATCCGTGGATCAAAGACTTTCCCTGACCGGTGAGACTTATAAAAATGATGGATACTCAGGAATTCAAGCGCCTCCTGGCGGGTCCGCAGGATATCCTTAAGAATATCCTTGTGAGGCTTCTCAATACTATCCTTGTTCTGATCCTGAGTACTATTCTCTAAATATTCCTTATGTTGCTTCTCATACTCCCTCAGACCTTCCAGCACTAATATCGTGGTATGAAAGGAACTATGAGTGTCACCAAAGATATGAAGACAGTTCCATCCTCCGTCTGCCAACTGTTCCTTTAACAGGAATCTTGCCAGTTTAGGCAGGCGCTCATCCTCAATATTAAAATAACTCAGCAGGGAAAGAATTAAACCGCTAACACAGGTTTCGCTCTGATCCCGGGAGGCAAAATAATTAATACCGTGATCATCTGAAAATCCCTTATCGAGTAGGATCATGCAGGCCCTCCGGGCTGCTTCATTCCCTGGCTCAAGTCCCATTTTTTTAAGCTGTAACAGCGTGTAGGTTGTTGATGTCCACTTGGGAGAGTATATACCATTAGCCCAGGTCCCTTTTTCATCCTGATGATCCAGTAAACGGCGCCCCCATCCTTCCTGGCTGATCTTCATGCGCTCCTTCATCCAGGTTGCTGAGGAAGCGTTCATCAGATCCTTCATACATTGCCAGGAAACCGAGGGATCACCGGATATTAACCAGTCAATAATGTTTTCACTTACCATTTGAATAAGGATTATCACCTAAAATACTATTTATTGAAAAATATTGATCAGAAAATATGGTTTATATTATAAATTAGTTTATGTTTGTATCAAGATTAATTAATTAACAATGAAAATGGACAAAGAATTATTAACTCCAGAAGAAAGCTTAGCTCTGATTACCAGGACTATACAGCAGTCTAAGAATCGGTTTGCGGAAAACGGCCATATCCTGATCATGTGGGGTGTGTTAATATTTGCGGCAAGCTTTTCACAATTCATCCTGCTGAGGATGGAGTATTATACAATAAACTACTATCCGTATTTTAGTATGCCTCTTGGAGGAGTGTATACATTTTGGTACTATGCCAGAAAACGCAAAAGGAATGATATACCGGTGACCATAATCGGGAGGATACTTCAAACCCTGGGGACAGTACTTGGTCTGAATTTCATGGTGCTGGGATTTATATACTGGCAGGAACTGGGGACTGCCCTGTTTCCCATATTTTTTATTTTCCTGGCACTGTTAGTAATTATAATGGGGACTTCTATTAAATTCACACCTTTTATTATCAGCGGTATATTACTGAACCTGGCCGGATTTGCCCTGTTCTTTATAGATACAATTTATCACCCGGCAATCATGTCGGCTGCTGCAGTTATAACCATGGTTATCCCCGGTATAATACTGAATAGATCTAAAACTAACTAAAACCAATACCTGTTAATATGTTTACAGACCTGGACCCATTACTGCATTCACAGCTTCGTTTATCGATTATGTCTGTTCTTATTGCGGAGAGGGAAACAGATTTTAATCATTTAAAGGATACTACACAGGCAAGCTCCGGAAATATCAGTGTTCAGATTACTAAACTGGAGGAGGCCGGATATATACGTGTGACCAAAACCTATAAGAAAAATTATCCGCACACACTTGTAGCTATTACTGAAAAGGGAATCAGGGCATTTGAAAAATATGTTAGTGATCTGAAAAAGTATATTAATCCGGGAAAGTAATTTTTTTTACAAATTTAGTTTATAATATAAACAACTTTAAACAATTAATTATGAAAAATGCAAGGTCATTATTAGTGCTCGCTGTCCTGGTAACAATGGGATACAGCTTTCCTGGTGCGAGTAAGGTAAGTTATGCTACATCAGTAAAATCTATTAAACAAAGCGGGATTAATGATTCTGTCCTGGTGGGAATCGAGGGAAAGATCCATCAGGCATTTATCCGGTCAAAAATCGAAGCCAATCCGGATGCACTTACAGAACTGGAAGAAACATTACTTCAAATCAGCAAAAAGGATAAAAATCCGGTTGTTGAGTACTGGCTGGCGTATGCATGGTACTATCATTCCATTTATTACCTGACCACACAGGAAGGGAAAGAAAGTGAAAAAGCTTTAAAACACGGGATACAGGTACTGGAAAATGCCAGTGCCATGACATCGGAACATTATGCATTGCTGGCCCTGATGCAAAGTTTTTCCATCCAGTTTTCACCCGGATTGGATGCCGCTTCCATTTCAATCAAGGTCATGGAAAACGCGAATCTTGCGGTTGAAACAGACAACAGGAATCTGAGGGGCTATTATGTGCTGGGTTCAAATGATTTCTACACTCCTGAACAGTACGGCGGGGGTAAAAACTGTGAAAAATACTTATTGAAAGCCATATCCCTTGAAGAACAGGAAATAGAGAATCCCGTTTTGCCGTCGTGGGGTAAAAGCCAGGCATACGAGATGCTGATCAGGTATTATATCAAGAATGATCAGACAGAGAAGGCAAGATCATATTTTAAAGAAGCGATTGAAGCTTACCCCGATGATTACATGCTCAAGCAGCTGGCCGGCGAGCTTACTCTAAATTAAGGAATATACGATGAAACCACTGCTGGTAATCCTGATATCATTCCTGTTTTACAAGCTTACCGCCCAGCCAGTGCAGTTGAGCGGAAAGGTTACGAACAGCAAGGATATTCCCCTGTTTGCCGTAAATGTATATGTAAATTCTACCAGGACCGGGACTATCACTGATGCGAAAGGTATGTTTTCACTGAAACTGGACCGGGAATTCATAGAAAGAGATAGCCTGGTATTTTCTTTCATAGGTTTTCAAAAACAAAAAATTGCCCTGAAGGATCTTATCATCCAGGATCCACTGCTTATTGTTCTGTCTGATGAACCACAAAGCCTGGGGGAGATAACAATTAATGCAAAAAAAAGCATAGCCAAAGAGTTCTCTCTGACGCAAATGACCAGAGTGGAGATCTATCTTAATCCGAATGCTGCCGCTGACCCACTCAAGGCAATCACAATATTGCCCTCGTCCACTAATATGGATGAAACGGCAAATGTTGAATTACGCGGCAGCAGCTCTGAACGTTCACGGGTATATATTAATGATGTTCCCATTTATAACCCGGTGAAGAATTCGCAGATAACCGGAATAGGGTTTTTCAGTTTGTTCAATACGGAGATCATTGAAAACCAATTGGTCTATGCAAGCAATCCTCCCTTAATTTTCGGGAATTCCAGTGCCGGGATAGTGGAATTGAAAACCCGCGATGAAATTGAAGCTGATAACATACAGTTATCCGTGTCGCTGGCCAGTGCCGGCCTGCTGGTAAACCATAAATTCCGGGAAAAGGGATTTATACAGCTTTACGGGAACCACCAGTTCTCCAGTGCATTAAAGATCATAAACAAAGGCAGGCTGAATAAGATAAACGGATTCAGCTCTGATGATTTTGGAGTAAACCAGCATTACACCATTGGTAATAATTCTACCCTTAATATATACTCCTATCTTATAAAGGAAACATCCGATGTATCACTGAATCTTTTTACTGCCGAGGATAACATGCTTGCCCGCAGGGTAAGGAATTTTAATGTGATCAACTACAGGTTTCTTAAAAACAGTAAACTGCTAACGGTAAACCTTGGAACGGACCTGAGTATATCAGATTATTCCTTTGGTAATCTTAAGGCCAATACTGCCGTGCGGTCAGTGTACCATTCGATCAACTATAAGAAGTATGTTTCTGAAAAGATATCGATCCAGACAGGGATCACCGGTGAATACCTGGGATATGAATCTGATGAGCAGCAGCCGGTATATTACTATGCTTTATCAGCTAACTCACCCTCCTATGATACTGTTTATACCAATCTCAAGTACTCACCGGAGGTATATGGCTACCTGCGCTATAAACCACTGCATAAACTGGTCCTTGGGGTAGGAATCAGGAAAAGGATCAATCTTTCCGGCAGACCTGCCTGTCAGATAAATGTGCATTACTCCTTCAATGAGAATAATTCATTCTTGCTGGCTGCAGGCCGTTATCAAAGTATTTCAAGACCCGGTTATTATTATAAATCCTTCAGGGAGCTTGCAAGTGACCAGTTTGCTATTGAATACACCAATATAAATGAACTGCAAACGATCCAGCTTGCCGCATTCTTCAAGAAGGAATACGATGAGATTTTCGGGAAAAAATCTTTGAAGGGATTTGAGCTAATGTATGAGAAATACCTGACAAAAAGCATTAAAATACAGGCATCAAACACCTACCTGGATTCCGATGAGCTGGTTTATGAAGAACTACCGGTTGATTCTGATAATTCCTTTAGCTATTTCATCAGGATGTCCATTAACTACATGAGTTTAAAATACTTCAACATTGGCCTTAGCTGTTTATTCAGGCCCGGAAAGCATTACACACCCATCGCATCTGCAGATTTTAATGAATACCTTGGATTTTATGAGCCGGTATACAG
>CAZILN010000263.1:0-3797 GCA_964540005.1 uncultured Bacteroidaceae bacterium
TGTGACCTGAATAAAGATATTATTAAAGTGCAGGTGTTAAAAAGGAATTATAAATATTTAACAATATGTAACAGATTTTAATAATATATGTGGTCAAAGTATACTCTTTTTTATCCAATATTCAAGTAAAGGGTCTGACAAAATATATTCAGCTGTATTATTCTTGAAAATCAAACCTTTACCGGTTAAGGATTTTAAAGACCGGGCTATATTAACACCCTCATTTCTTAAGCTTTGATATAAGCTCTGATAAGATCTAACCAGTGCGAGGATTGTTTTTATGTCCTCTTTTCTTGATGCGATATCTTCCCACACTTTCTCCAGGTATGAGTTTTCAATTATTAGCATTTCATTTAGCAGATATTGCAGATCCGGACTTTTCTTATATAATGCATGTTCCAGCAATATTTGCTGCAGGGCGAGCTGGGTATAATAAGGATGCCCCCTGGTAAATTCAAGTATTGAGCTGACTAGTTTTTCTTCAGCCGGTACTTTTTCAATAGATAATACATGCTGTATGTACCTGCTGAATTCCGGAGGTTCAATGTAGCCCAGATAATAAATTCTGGCAAATCTATGAAAAGGTGATTTCTTCTCTACAAAAAGATTGCTCATAACAGATTCATAACTACCAGAGAAAATATATGAAGCTTGCTGTTGATGCTGGATTTTTGATCTGAATAATTTGACTATTCTGTCTCCGTCAAGCTTTTTTATGTCTCCAAATTCATCAAATCCACAGATCATTTGGACTTTGTTCTTTACAGCATATTTCTCAATAAATTCAATGCTATCTTCTAATAACTGCCAATCATTAAACTGCCCACCTGCAAAATTCAGTATAAACTCAAAATCATTAATCACTGCTTTCAGATTGGCATTTCTCATCATTGCTACAGCGCTGTTTTTCAATCTATTAAAGCTGCCATCCAATTTCTTGTTTTTTAATACTGCCCGTGTAATGTGAGCAGAGAGTATCTCTTTTGTGGGTGTTGAGAATAAATCAACATAAGTGGTATAGGACCCGGTTATCCTCATCTGTCGTATTATTTCATTTACAAGGGAAGTTTTACCAAAACGACGAGGAGCAATTAATACAACACTCTGTCCGTGATTTAACAATCCCATTATCTGTGTTATTTCCTTCCTGCGACCTATGAAATTGGAACCTGTTACCGGTTTACCTGCTGGAATTCTCATTATATTGATTTACTCAGTAAAAATAGTACAAAATATGTAGCATACAAAACTTGTATAAATAATACATTGACAGACCACAGATATTATATACTGATTTACAATTCTTTAATATAGTACATGATATGTATTATACATAATGTGTATCAATATCTAAGAAAACTGATACTGGATTATACTCCTTCACCTCTACCTATTCATACCTGAGGCTGTTAACCGGATTTTTGTTAGCCGTACTGACTGCCTGATAGATAACGGTCAACCATGAAATCAACAGGGCAAGCAGACCGGCCAAAGCAAATATCCACCATGACAACTCAATACGAAAGGGATAATTATTCAGCCATCTGTCAAGTCCGAAATAAGCCAGGATAAATGCAATGGCCATTGCAAGAAGTACCCATTTCGTAAAATCACGGGATAACAGAAGCGTTGTATTTAAAGCAGAGGCGCCGTTTACTTTTCTGATCCCTATCTCTTTGGTCCTTGACTCAGTCATAAAAAGGGCAAGTCCAAATAATCCCAGGCATGAGATAATGATCGCCAGGAGTGAGAAAACATTGATTATCTGTCGTATCTTATTCTCAGAAGCATACATACTATCTACAATATCATCGAAAAACTGGTAGTAAAAATCAGAATCCTTTACATATTCATTCCATACAGTCTCGATATGATCAAGGGCTGCTGTGACATCTCCCTCTCCGGAAGGCTTGATACGCAGGGCCAAATAATTGGCCAGGTCCGGGATCAGTCTGATAACCAGTGGATCTAAATCCTGGTGCAGGGAACGAAAATGATAATCCTTTACAACTCCAATGACGGTATATTCAAAATCCTGCTCCATAATTCTTTTCCCGACAGGATCAATGAATCCCATGATCCTGGCTGCAGTTTCATTGATAATGATACTATTGACAGTATCACTGGAAAAGTCCTTCGAGAATGAACGTCCGGCAACCATCTCCATCTCCAGTGTTTCAAAGTACTCGTACCCCACCCAGGTAGCCCGGATCAGAATTTCTTCATCATCGCCCTTTCCTTCCCAGCTCCATAAACTGTTGGAATACCTGTAACCATAGCTAAGAGGACTCCCCATTGAAGTTACTGAAGTAATATCAGGATGAACCTGGAGTTTTTCAATGATTGTTTCATAATGATCTTTGAAACCTATCCAATACGGAAGGGATACCAGGTTTTCCCTGTCGAATCCAAGGTTCTTGTTCCTCATATAATGAAATTGCCTGTCGGCAACAATAGTCGCAATAATCAGGCATATTGAGATAGCGAACTGAAAAACCACAAGAACCCTGCGGAAGAAATGCCTGCTGCCTCCTCTGAGAAATTCACCTTTAAGGACAGATGCTGGCCGGAAGGAGGACATATAAACTGCAGGATATAATCCACTCAGCAATCCTGAAATAACCATAATCATTAGAATACTGAGCAGCAGTTCTGGATTTCGATAGGCAATATCAAGCTCTTTACCCGATAAGGTGTTGAAGAGGGGACGGATCAGCTCCACCAGGATGAAGGCAATAATTGTAGCCAGCAGGGTCTGAAGGATTGTTTCAGAAAACAACTGACTGATCAGTCTCCCCCGAGAGGCGCCTGCTACTTTCCGGATACCGATCTCCTTAGCCCTTTGCACAGAACGGGCTGTAGATATGTTCATGAAATTCAGGCAGGCAATGATCAGGATGAATGCGGCTATTACAGAAAAAATATATACATAACGGATATCTCCCATCTTTAGATCAAAGTCAAATCCTGTTGAGTGCAGGTAAATGTCACTAAGAGGCTGTAACCATAAGCTGGCATCTTCCTCAATGGTAGGTTTCTCCACCAGGTAGTCTTTGATTTTTTCCGCTATTCCCTCATGATCGATACCCTCGTCCAGCATTACAAAAGTAAAATAGCTGCTATTGTTCCAGATTTCAACATTGTAACCTACTTCATCCGCAAAGGGTTCGGGAAGCAGATAGTTAAATGACATAATGGTATTCCCCGGAGGATCGGCAACTACCCCGGAGACCCTGAATTCAAAGTCCCGGCTCAGGCTTACTGTCTGATCGAGTGGATCAGACTGACCGAATAGCTTCTCCGCAGTGGAGTGGGTAAGGACAATGGATCGGGGATCTGTAAGGACAGTTGAAGGATCACCCTGTTCCAGTGGGAATGAAAAGTAATCAAAAAAGGAAGAATCCACATAGAGCCCACCCAGATCTATTTTATTCTCATCTTTAATTATCTGCCAGTTGGCCCAGAAAACCCTGCAAAAACCGGTTATCTCAGGAAAATCCTTTGTCAGAGAAGCACCAAGAGGTCCCTGTGTTATGGCCCAGGTGGTCTTATCAGTGAATGTAATATCCTGGACTACCCTGTAAACCCGGTCACCATTTGCATGAAACTGATCGTAGCTTCTCTCGTCCTGGACCCATAAATAAATCAGGATAGTACATGCTATTCCTATAGCCAGTCCCGCAATATTCAAAAGTGAAAAGACCTTATTATTCAAGAGGTTGCGCAATGCCGTATACAGATAGTTACTGAACATTATAGGATTTTTTATCAGTGTTAATGCCAAGTTTCATGCCATA
>CAZILN010000264.1:0-18002 GCA_964540005.1 uncultured Bacteroidaceae bacterium
CCAGGGAGAAGGGCCTTCCCTGGGAAGTCGCCAAAGCTTTTGACCATTCCGCACCCATCAGCAAATTTCTCCCCCTGTCAAACTTTGAAGACATACAGAACCTGGACTTTTATCTGGATATTAACGGTAAGACTGTTCAGAAGGGCTGTTCTGCCGATATGATCTTTCCGGTTGATGATCTGATCTCCTATGTTTCACAGTTTATGACGCTGAAGACGGGGGACCTGCTGTTTACCGGTACTCCCGAAGGTGTTGGTCCTGTAGCCATTGGCGACCGCCTGGAAGCTTACCTTGAGGGAGAGAAGATGATGGATTTCTTTGTGCGCTAGGAGTATAAAATTCCCATCCGGATGAGGACAGGGTGATTCATTTCATCCTGCAGTTTTTTTTGCCTCCTGTAATTATTTATATTACCTCTCGAGCCGGTAGACCGGGTACCTGCGATAGGATTTCTCCGCATAAGGGGAATTTGCATATATGAACTGAAGTTGTGCATAGGAGCTTTCTGAAAATTCCGGGTCCCCGGCCATTCTCTCTTCATAGGTCTCCTTCAGCTTCGGATCCTGCTTTAGCAGGCCAAGGGCTGTTTCTTCAAAATAGGAGGGTGAGAAGTATTCCCTTCTTTCGAGCACAGGATCAAAGAAATTCCAGTGCAAAAAGGAGTCGGGGGCACCGGGTTCCAGGGTCTCGATAATATAGCGGTTCCCGGACTGATTGACAGGGATGATATAATCCCCTTTGTAGAATTGCAGGGTCTGGATCTCTGTCCTCAGGCGGATGTTCGAATGCCTGTAATGCCCGTTATAAAGCCGGGAGCCTATTTCAATATCAGTTATGTAATATACGGTTACACTGATCAGGGTGTCATTCGCCAGGCGGTCCATGCTGATACCGTTCAGTTTCAGCCTGTCCGTCACCTCGCTCCATACCTGCGGGATAATATAGGCCGAGGGTTTCTCAACAGACTGTACCGGTTTATAATAATTATAGTAAGGTATTTTCTTTGTATAGGGTTCGTCCCGGTCATAATAAGATTGTTCCATGCCGGTAAAGACCCCTTCACGGGTTTTTAGTTTGTATCCTTTGAACTCCAGCATGTCATAATACAGGGTATCCAGTTCCCAGCTCAGGTGAAACTCGGTCTGTTCTGAGACCTCCTTCCTGGCTTTCTCCCTGATCTCCCCTATGGTTCCGGCCTGTTCATGGGTCATCTTCAGCAGGCTGATCATGAAGTGATATACTGATTTGACCCTGTCAGGGAATTCCTTGTAAGCATGGTTCTCGGTCATGAACCCTATGGTATTGAACAGGGAAGCATAACCCGTGGAGTACCTGGGCAGGTCATCATAACCGGTGATACCGTTTTCAGGCGATGAGATCACATAATTGACATAGGGTATCATCTCATACGGCGTCTCTGCCATGAGCTCATACAGTCCGGGTATAAAAACATCCCTCATGAAACCTCCCAGTCCGGGCTGGATCTTCTGCTGATTGGTAGGGATCAGGGTGATGGTATACTGATGATCCGAGCCGTTGGTAGTATGGGTATCGAGGAATATGTCGGGTTGCCACAACTGGAAGATCTCTGTAAAACTCCGGGCATTGCGGGTATCCAGCTTGATGAAATCGCGGTTGAGGTCAAGATTGCGGGCGTTGCCCCTGAAACCGGTCTCTTCGGGTCCGTTCTGGTTGGGCCTGTTGAAAGCTGACCGCTGAAGAACCCCACCGATATTATATACGGGTACAATACAGACAACTGTTGTTACGAGGAAAGCCTGTATATCGTTCACATCCCGCAGGAGCTCATCTGCAAACCGGATGCTGGCGTCTACGCCGGCAGATTCACCGGGATGAATACCGTTAATGATAAGGATGATCCTTTTGCCGGATGCCCTCACTTTCACAGGATCGAATTCCCTGTCCGCCGAAATAACAAACAGGTGGAGGGACTTCCCTGTGTCAGTGGGTCCGCATTCGATCAGCCGGGCCGTTTCATATGCATTATCAAGGTCTCGGTAGGCCTGGATCACCTCATTATAGGTCAGGGTCCGGTTGTTTTCGTATGGCAGGTTTATCTGGGCCGATGATACTGCATGCACCGGCAGGAATACGGCGAGAAATATGAACCTGAGAATTGTGGAGGCAGGAAAAAATATCCTAGGGATAGGGGAACAATGAGTTTTCCTGGTGGACCTGCCTGATAAATTCCTGAATGTTAATGTTTTCATCCTGTATAGTTTGTAAGCAGTTGGGGTCCGGCAAGGATCTTTGCTCCCTGAGGGCCCTCTTTATAAAACTGAGGACCTGCAGGCAGTTTCCGGATGAATAGAAGTCTTTGATCCGGGAATATCGATCTTTCTGGCCGGATACAAATCTAGTTAAATTATGGCATCGGTGCTGCAGGTTCCTGTACCTGTTTTCAAGGTTGGCCAGGACTTTAGCCGGAAGAGTTGCTTCACTCACTCCCCTCAGCAGGTAGATCTCCGCGTAGCGGTATATCCCTATGTATCCGAATGCATCCAGGTCATCACCGGTACTCAGTATTGAAAGCAGATCAGGCCCGGTGACTGATAATCCTGAATTCGCGGCTTCATTTCCGGGTGTAAGCTGTACTTTTTTGCCGGGACCCTTATCATCGTGTTTTTCAATGGCGTGAAGGATCTCATCAATTCCTGCAGGGAAGGCCAGGCCCCTGTTGCGAAAATACTCCAGGCACATCTCTTTTCCTGCCATACCGTGAGATTCATCAAGTGTCCGGACCAGCCCTATATCATGAAAAAAAGCAGCAATAATCGCCTTTTCCGTCATCTCCTCTTTGACTGCCATTCCTGCATGACGCATCTCAGCCAGCACTTGCTTCATATAATGCCAGACCCGGTAGTGATGGTACTCATCATGGGAGGGGAGGAAGATTCCTGAAAACTGGTCCCTGCAATGAAGAAAGAGGGGGGACAGCCATTTTTTCTCTGACTTACTGATCAGGGCATTCAGGTCCTTGCTATTCACTCGTTTACAATATTCTAATTATTTGAAAATAAAATAATTATCATGGGTATTTCATTAAACATAACTGAGCTTGATCATATTTGTCCGGCCCCGTTCCAGGATGGGTGTACTGCCCACATGGACCACTACATCCTCTTCCTGGATCAGCTTCATTTCTTTAAGCCTGCTGATGGAGAATTCAATGTAATCGTCGATAATGGTAAATTGCTCTGCATAGAAGGCCCTTACGCCCCAGAGTAATGATAGTATGGGAAGTATTCGCCTGTTGTCAGTAAAAGCAAAGATCACCGCCATAGGCCGGTGGCTGGATATCTGAAACGCTGTGTATCCTGAATGGGTGAAGGTAATAATAGCCCTGGCATTGACCTGCTCGGCCATCTTGCAGGCGCTGTAACAGATGGAATCTGACAGGAATGTCCGTGAGAATTCCCTTGGGGGGTTATGCTTATAGAATTCATACCCGTTTTCAGTCCAGTCAATGATCCTCTGCATGCTGCTGACCACTTCCACAGGGTACTTTCCTACTGATGTCTCTCCGCTTAACATAACAGCATCGGCCCCGTCCAGGACGGCATTGGCGACATCGTTGGCCTCAGCGCGGGTGGGACGAAAATTGCTGATCATGCTTTCCATCATCTGGGTGGCAATTATAACTGGCTTGGCTGTGGCAATACATTTTTTAACCAGATTCTTTTGTATCAGGGGAACCTGGTCAAAGGGCACCTCCACCCCGAGGTCCCCCCGGGCAACCATGATCCCGTCGGCCATATCAATTATCTGGTCGATATCTTCCAGTGCCTCTGGCTTTTCAATTTTGGCAATCACCTTGGCCCCGGGCCTCTTGCTCCGTTTAATGATTTCCTTAAGATCAAGGATGTCACTTGCATTTCTGACGAAGGAAAGGGCTATCCAGTCCACACCATGTTCCAGTGCAAACTCGGCATCTTCCCTGTCCTTTTCAGTCAGGCTGGGCATGCTTACCCTGGTGTCAGGCAGGTTAACACCCTTTTTTGAGGACAGGGGACCACCGCTGATTACCCTGGTTCTGACAGTATCTGTTCCATTGGTTTCGATGACCTCCAGTTTGATCTTGCCATCGTCCACCAGGATGATCTCACCCACGGATACATCCTCCGGCAGTTTCTTATAGCTCATAAAAGCCTTCCGGCTGTCACCCATGCAGGGCTCGGATACAAAACTGAACTCCTGTCCGTCCTCCAGTTCGACTCCATTGTTCTCCATCTCACCGATCCGAAGCTTGGGTCCCTGCAGGTCGGCCAGTATTGCCACGCTGGAATTGAACCTGGAATTCAGCTCATTGATCATCTGTATGGATCTCAAATGATCCTCATGGCTGCCATGGGAAAAATTCAGGCGGCATACATCAATTCCTTCTTCGAACATCCTGGACAGGATGTCAATTTTTGTACTGGCAGGTCCGAGTGTAGTAACCACCTTGGTATGGGAACGTTCATGTCTCATGTGATTTGCTTCTGCTTTACACAAATGTAACTTTTTAAAGAGGAATTTTATCCTATTAAATAAGGAAAACGAACTGATCAGGTCACGGATCACCTTACATAATCCAGGTAAGAACGTCCGGCCTGGCCAAATGACATCACGCAATTATAGTCGTATACTTTATGAGGTTTGATGGATACACCTATGGCATTGTACTTATCATCGAACATATTCTCCCGGTGCCCAAGGTCCTCGACACCTTCATCGATAAGCATGCGCATGACGATCTGGATCGGGCTGTGGTTCCCGTAATCACAATTCTCGCCAACTGCCATGTATCTTTCCATAACACCCTTATATCTTTTCTGAAAGCCCCTGTGCCCTGCATATCCTGATTTCCCTGATCTGATAGCATGGTCCCTTGCCACATTGAACAGGTCTATTTCCGGTATCAGGACGGGCAGGTCCACTACTTCCAGCAGGTCCATGGACAGCGATTTGGTGTACTTATTCGGTGTAGTGCCGGTTAGCTCCAGGTACCGTTCCAGGAAGGTACTTGCAAACAGGGGACCGTCTATCCTGGCAAGATTGGTCAGGAGAATGACCGTTCTTTCTTCATCGCTGAGGAAATCCATACCGGCACCTGTGTTTGCCCGGACTATCACGGCAGTATCCCAGTCGGTGTACAATTCGTTCTGAGCCTTCAGGGGTAAAGCTGCGGTTAAGATAAAAAGTAAGAGGATTAGTAAATTCCGGATCATATATATATGATAATCCTTAAAGGCAAAGAAACCTAATTTTTCATATAAACTGATAGCTGCCCTGTTGTCTTTATGCACCTCCAGTTTAACCTGTTTTTTCATTTTCCTGATATAATTCATGGATTCCTCTGCCAGCCAGCGTCCCAGTCCCTGCCTCTGGTAATCTGTCCGGATACCAAAATGATGCAGGTATATCCTTCTTCCATCGCAGGTCATCCATGATGAACCGATCAGGGAGCCATCCTTATTAGCTCTCATTATCAGCAGTTTGCCTCCTTTTCTTAGAGTTTCGGCAATGCTTTCGGCATCATCATCCCGTTCCGGGTAGGTAAGTTCTGTATTTTCCCAGAGTTCAATAAGAGACTCATAATCTTCAGGCCGGTAATCCCTTATGGTAAAATCGTCGCGGTTCATTTCTTTTCATTAGAAACCTGTACCACATATAACTGGCCCGTTTCAAACCGCAATACCTTTATTTTAGCCCCTTTATTAATGAATGTAAATTCCGATTTTGCATCATAGATCTCATCATCAATGATTACCTTACCGGAAGGCCGGAGCACAGATTCGGCAAACCCGATTTTCCCTACCAGGTCCTTATATCCTGCATCCACCCCTATATAACCCTCTTCGCTTTGAAGGTTGGTCTGCAGGGATAGCCGGGAGAAGGTTTTTGAGGTGGAAGTAAACAGTTTCTTACCCAGGAAAAGCGACAGGATCAAGGCAAGGAACATACTGACGACCACTATGAAAAATGCTTTAATCAGTTCTGAAAAAGCTATGGAGAATTCATATTCGAATACAATGTTATCTACCATGGCCAGGGTTAATCCTCCCACCATCAACAGGATCCCCGATATCCCCGCCACACCGAAGCCTGGGATGGCAAATACCTCTACTGCAATTAATATCAGGCCAATGAAGAAAATTACCAACTCCCAGTTTTGAGCCATACCTTCGAGGTATAAGGGGGCAAAATACAGGATTGCTGCCAATACGGCTGCGCCCAGGGGAAATCCTATACCGGGTGACTGGAGCTCAAAATAGATCCCCCCGATAATAACCATGATAAGCAGGCCACTGATGACCGGGCTCACGAGTATCCCGATGATCTTATCAACGGTAGTCAGTTTATATTCCACAATTTCATAATCCTTTATTCCTGCCAGTTCAAGCACTTCATTGATATTTTCTGCCTGCCCTTCACAGAATCCGTACCTGATGGCTTCCTGTGTGGTGAAAGTCAGCACCTTCCCGGTATCGATTATACCTTCAATATACACTGAAGGGTCTACCATGGCCTCGGCGATCTTCGGATCACGGTGCCATTTTATAATGGTATCCTGTCCGGTAATTAATGTGTCCTTCCCATGAGCTTCAGCTGTGGACCGCATGGTTGCCCGCATATAGGACTGGTACTTATCAGGTACTACCCCGCCCTGGGCGTCAACAACTGTTGCTGCACCTATACTTGCCCCCGGCCTCATATAGATGCTGTCTGCAGAGATGGCGATCAGGGCTCCTGCTGAGGCGGCATTGTTGTCTATGAAGACCAGGATGGGAATGGGACAGTTCAGCAGGACTGTCCTGATAGAATCGGCTATATTGACCAGCCCTCCATAGGTATTCATATGAATAAGGATGTAGTCGGCCTTATTCTCAATTGCGTTCTCTATGCTTTTCCGGGTTATCCTCCATACAGGCGGAGCAATATTTTCCTTGATGGGCAATTTATAAACCTGCACTTTCCCGTTCGGTTCATTCACATCCTGGGCTGATGTGAGGAATATAAAAAGAAAGGCAAGACCTAATGTATATCTCATTTTCAGTTTGATTTAATCAGAATTTATTTATATACCAATATCCTCTTTTAAGCCAGGAGCTGTCTGCAACCTGATGCTACGAAATTACTAATTTCTGCTAACTTTGCTTATTTATAAAACCATTCACCCATGGAACTTAATACTCTTTCGGCAATATCCCCGGTAGATGGAAGATACCGCTCCAAAGTGAAAGAGCTGGGGCCCTATTTTTCGGAATACGGACTGATAAAATACCGCCTGTATATTGAGATAGAATATTTCATTGCTCTTTGCCGGATCCCCCTGCCTCAACTGAAGGAGATCCCTGCTGATGTTTTTCCTCAATTAAGGGAGATTTACCAGGAATTTTCGCAGGATGATGCCAGGAAAGTGAAAGAATTTGAATCTGCCACAAACCACGACGTTAAGGCAGCGGAATATTTCATTAAGGAAAAATTCACCGAAGCCGGACTGGCAAAATACCTGGAATTTGTTCACTTCGGCCTTACTTCACAGGACATAAACAATACAGCTGTACCGGCATCATTGAAAGACTCATTCAATATTGAATATTTCCCTATCATTGATAAACTAATCGGGAAACTTGCCAAACTGTCCCACGAGTGGAAGGATATACCCATGCTGGCCCGGACCCACGGTCAGCCGGCTTCACCGACACGGCTTGGAAAAGAGATACGTGTTTTTATTGAACGCATCGAAATCCAGTATGCTATGCTGAAGGAGCTGCCCTTTTCCGCGAAGTTCGGGGGGGCTACCGGTAATTTCAATGCCCACCTTGTAAGCTATCCGAAAGTGAACTGGGTTAAATTCGGGAACAGGTTTGTGAATGAGGTGCTGGGACTGAACCGTTCACAGACCACAACACAGATCGATCATTACGACAATCTTGCAGCTGTGCTTGATAACCTTAAGAGGATCAACACCATCCTCATTGATTTGTCCCGGGATATCTGGACTTACATATCCATAGAATATTTCAGGCAAAGGATTGTCGAGGGTGAGGTTGGTTCTTCGGTCATGCCCCATAAGGTTAATCCTATTGATTTTGAGAATGCGGAAGGAAACCTGGGAGTTGCCATTGCCCTGTATGAGCACCTTTCTGCAAAGCTTCCCATATCCAGGCTGCAGCGTGACCTGACTGACTCCACCGTGCTGAGGAATATCGGGGTGCCTATTGCCCATTCCTTCCTGGCAATCAAATCCCTGTTAAAGGGGCTGGATAAACTGATCGTTAATAAAGATAAGATCCACCAGGACCTTGAACAGAACTGGGCAGTTGTGTCTGAAGCCTTCCAGACCATCCTGCGCAGGGAAGGATATCCAAAGCCCTATGAGGCATTAAAGGAACTAACCAGGACTCACCAGTTTATAAGCCGGGATATACTACTTGAGTTCATTGATACCTTGGATCTGGAGGAAGATGTTAAAAATGAACTGAGACAGATCAGTCCGCATAACTACACCGGGATTTAATGAAGAGTTTTCTTAATATTGCACGCCAGGTATTGAAATACTGGCAATATGCTGTCCTGAATATTGTTTTTAATATTCTGTCGGCATTCTTTGCCCTGTTTTCATTCATGATGGCCATTCCCTTTCTAAGGATCCTGTTTGAGAAACAGGACCAGGTGCTGGAAAGGGTTCCCCTGTCGCTTTCAATTGACTCCCTTCAGAATAACCTGAACTACTACCTTAGTCAGGTTATAGAGGAACAGGGTCCGGGAAGGGCCCTTATAGTGGTCAGCATCCTGGTTGTAGTGATGACCATGCTTAAAACAGGGTGCAGATACCTTGCAAGTTATTATGTGACACCACTCAGGACGCTGGTTATCAGGGATATAAGGGAGATGGTATACCAGAAAATACTGAAGCTTCCCCTCTCGTATTTTACCGAATCCCGTAAAGGGGATATCATGTCGAGGGTCAGTAATGATGTGAACGAGATCGAAATATCGGTAATGAACTCCCTGTCCATGATTTTCCGGGATCCCCTGACAGTTATAATTTTCCTGGTATACATGTTCATCACCAGCTTCCAGCTTACACTGATTGCTGTAATCCTTCTGCCCGTCAGTGCCTATGTTATCGGCTTTATCGGGAGAAATCTCAGGAAGAAATCCTTCAGGCTCCAGGCGCAACTGGGTTTGCTGATGTCAATTGTTGAGGAAACGATTTCCGGATTGAGGATCATAAAGGCATTCAACGCGGAGAAAAAAGTTGCCGGGAAGTTCAACGAGGCGAATAATATATACACCGAGATCATCAATAAGGTTTACCGGCGCCAGTTCCTGGCTGCTCCCTTCAGTGAATTTCTTTCTACCGGGGTATTGATGCTTCTTATGTATTTCGGTGGTTTGATCGTTCTCAGGGATTCACCCGGACTGTCCTCCGAGGAGTTCATTACTTACCTGATCGTGTTCTCCCAGATCATTTCACCCGCCAAAGCCATCTCTTCTGCCTATTACAATATATTAAAAGGGATGGCAGCCTACGAGAGGATAGAGCTGGTAATGAATACCGAAGTAAGGATCAAGGATGTGGCCGATCCTGTCAGGATCAATGAGTTCAGGAGCGGGATAGAGTACCGGGACCTGTCATTTAAATATGACAAGGATATGGTCCTCAAACATATCAACCTGCATATTAAAAAAGGGCAGACTGTTGCCATAGTAGGGAGATCGGGATCCGGAAAATCAACCCTGGTTGACCTGCTTCCCAGGTTCATCGACCCTGTCGAGGGAGAAATACTGATTGATGATAAAAATACCGGGGAATATAAAATATCGGACCTGAGAGGATTGATAGGTATTGTCAGCCAGCAATCCATTCTCTTTAATGATACCTTCTTCAATAACATTGCTTTCGGGATGGACGATGCCGGTGAACAGGAGGTTATTGCCGCTGCAAAGCTTGGTTTTGCGCATGATTTTATCATGGAGACAAAGGACGGGTATCATTCTAATATCGGGGAAGGAGGCGGAAAACTGTCTGGAGGCCAGCGCCAGCGTATTACCATAGCCAGGGCATTGCTTGCCAATCCGCCCATCCTGATACTGGATGAGGCCACATCGGCCCTGGATACCGAATCCGAGCAGATGGTACAGGAGGCCATTGTCAACCTGATGACCAACCGTACTTCCATTGTGATCGCCCATCGATTGTCAACCATAAAACATGCGGATGAGATCTATGTGCTGGAGGACGGGGAGATTGTAGAGCAGGGGAACCATGAAGAATTGCTGGCAGAAAAAGGTTTCTACTTCAAATATCACGAGATGCAGATGTTTTAGCTATGAGGATCAGCGGATTCAGCATGGCAAAGAATGCCGGCAAGTTATACTATCCCCTCAGGCAGGCGATAATGTCCATACTCCCGGTTGTTGATGAATTTGTAGTGGCTGTAGGTGATTGCGATGAAGATGATTCTACCAGGGATGACCTGCTCAGCATTGGAAGTGATAAAGTAAAGATCATAGATACCGTCTGGGATATTGAAAAGTTCCCCCGTGGCATGGAGCATGCCCACCAGACGGATATTGCCATGCAGCACTGCACAGGTGACTGGTTGTTCTACCTGCAGAGTGATGAGGTGGTCCATGAAAAATACCTTGATCATATCAGGGAGCAATGTGAAAACATGCTTGGCAATACTGCGGTCGAGGGCTTCCTGTTCAAATACCGTCATTTCTGGGGTGATTATTATCATTACCAGGATTCACATTGCTGGTACCGCAAAGAGATACGTATCATCAGGAATGACCCGGAGATCCATTCATGGGAATCGGCCCAGTCATTCAGGCGCATCCCCGGCTTCGACGGACTCACTTACCGGCAGCAGGAGAATACCTATAAGCTGCATGTGCTTGAGCTGGATGCCTGGGTTTATCATTACGGATGGGTCAGGCCCCCTGGGCTGATGAAGAATAAGATCAGGGCCATGAATACCACCCATCATGGCAGCAGTAAGGTAGAAGAGATGGAACAGCGGGGTGAGTACACAGGATACTATGATTACGGCAACCTCCGCCGGCTTCCTGTCTTTAAGGATACCCATCCGGCTGTAATGAAACAATGGATAGCGCGATTCGACTGGTCACATCAGCTGCGTTTTTCCGGTCCCATCAGCCGCAACCGGCCCCGGGCCAAGCACGACCGGCTCAAATACCGGATCATCTCGTTCCTCGAAAAATGGATATTTTTCGGCATGCGCCTGGGGGAATTCAGGAACTACCATCGGATAGACCGATCGGATCGATCGATCCGATGAATCGATCCGATCGGTGGCTGTTTTAATCTTTCCGGATGATCTTCAGGGCAATCTCACCGTCATATTCCGGACTGGCAGCCGTAACGAAGGTCTGCCGGCCGGGACTTATTAATTCTTCTGTTTTCTCAGTCTTGAATGTGACAGTATTCATCCAACTGGCTTCATAGGTTCCTTCAGGCAGATATAGCTGCAGCTTGCAATGAGTCCCGCCATTCAGGAACAGGGCATATTCCTTTCCGTGATTGGCCAGCACCTGTGCTATGGTCCCGGGAGCCAGTTTGACGACCGAGAGATCCGGCTTCATATTTATATAGTCGAATCCTTCAATAAATTCTTTAAGGAATACAAGCTGATCACGATAGGTTTTACTGCCATGGCCTGGAGCTGTATTTTTTTTGCTTCCGTCTTCTGCACCGACAAAAAATGAGTAATCCAGGTTGTTGTAGATGCCTCCGCCGGCCAGGATGAAATTCCAGGCACCCCTGCGGTACCGCCCTGGGTCATCTCCCATAAAACCATCTTCGTCCAGGCTTATTATCCTGCTGTAACCGTAATTCAGATGGACAGCCTGGGGCCAGGCATAATGAAAATTCATGATCGATACAAGGGAATCAACTTTTTCGACAGGATAATAGAAGTTGGTGTAATTCTGTGCAATCAGGTGCCTGTTCGTAAATGTGCTCTCTTCAACTGTTATCCAGTTATAGACTGTCTTTTGCCAGGCATCGGCAGACTCAGAAGGTACCTGCACATGAAATCTCCAGTTCTGGCTTTCAGTTCCTGGTTCATTTGGATTCAGGTAGAAATGTTTTCCGGTATTATCGGCCCAGGGCTCATTCTGAATCTCGTAGTAAATATTAGGATATTCTTTCAGTTCCCGGACTATTTTCCTGACCACCTCTTCCTGGTATGTGATCAGATTCCCGTTATCCGGGGTATGTACCTTTATCCTTTCAACCAGGTCCGTGTTATTAATATTATTATCCGGGTATAAAGGACAGTAGGTCCAGCTCTCATCAGAATAGATCGATGAAAAGAGGGTAACTTCAACCATGATCCCGTATTCCCCTGCCAGGGAAATAAAATCTTTCAGCCTGCTAAAATAGCCTTCATCCCATTTCTCCAGGTCAAATTTGTTGCCTCCGCCTTTATAACCGCTTATCTTGCTTCTTGCCCATGGACAGATGAACCGTTTCCCGTCAGGAGCCAGGTTGTTATAAAGGATCCCGAAATCTCCAGTATGCTCAACATAGGTGCCGGTAAAGATGCGCGTCAGGTTCATACTGTCCTCATGCAGGGTCCTGAGATAAGTCCTGTAATCAAAATCCAGGTTAAGCACCGCACCATAATGTTCTGCAGAGCTGACCAACAACATGGGCTTGTTCTCATACATCAGGTAATGCGGATTATCAGGATGCAATTGCAGGAATGGCGAATACTCTTTTGTCTGAGAGGGTTGGTTGCAGGAAGCAATAATCAAGACAAAAAACAGTAATGTGAATAGACGGTAGGGGGCTTGCATTTGATCTGAGTTTATAGGTTAGAAAGTGGTTTTTGATCAGCTTATCTGACAAATTTAATGGATAGTTTGATTAGTCAGACAGAATATATAATTTTAGATAAAAGAAATTAATACTATGGAACAAACAGACAGAAGAACATTTATCAAAAAGTCAGGCCTCCTGACAGCGGGCGCATTTGTCAGCGGACCCGCTATCAACCGGGCTTTTAAACTAAACAGTGCAAATGATACAGTTAATGTGGCAGTAATCGGGATCCGGGGCAGGGGCAAGGATCATTACCGGTCCCTGATAAAGATACCAAACGTAAAAATTGCCACTCTGTGTGATATCGATCCAAGATTATTCCCCGAGGCGGTTGCTGAAGTTGAAAAATTAGCAGGATATAAACCTGCAACGGAAACGGAATACAGGAAAGTCCTGGGCGATAAGAACATTGATGTAGTATCCATAGCCACACCAAACCACTGGCATGCGCTGCAGACCATCTGGGCCTGTCAGGCAGGGAAGGATGTATACGTCGAAAAACCTGTCTCCCATACGGTACTGGAAGGCAGAAAGATGGTGGATGCTGCCCGGAAATACAATCGTATTGTTCAGACCGGCACACAGGCCAGGAGCAGTATTGCCACAGTCAAGGCCCGGAACTTCATGCATGAAGGAGGACTGGGAGATATCTATATGGCGAAAGGATTGTGCCTTAAACCACGGGGCAGCATAGGGCGTGTAAAGGATAGCACAGTCCCGGCAGGAGTTAACTGGGACGCCTTTCTCGGACCAGCACCCATGCGGCCATTCAATGAAAACAGGTTCCATTATAAATGGCACTGGTTCTGGGATACCGGGAACGGTGACCTGGGAAACCAGGGGATCCACCAGGCCGATTTTGCCAGGTGGAGCCTGGATAAAATGACCCATCCCGTGAGGATACAGGGGACGGGTAACTTCTTTGTCTGGGACAGCGACCAGGAAACTCCGAATATCCAGCATCTGGAGTTTGAATATAAAGATGGCAGGATCCTTCAGTTCGAGGTAAGGGGACTGGGTACTAATGCAGAAGGCGGTGTCAGGATCGGGAACCTGGTCTACGGATCTAAAGGGTGGATGAAAGTGGCCAGCGAAGATGTAGGGGTTTGCCAGGCGTATTACAGCAAGGTTACCATACAGCCCAGCGGCTACTCATCTTACAGCCAGGAAGACGGCCCGGCATTTACTGATGATGATGATCCGGCAACCAGTGATTCCGTGGTGAACCATTTCACAAATTTCCTGGACTGCGTCAGATCAAGAAAATGGCAGGACCTGAATGCTGATATACTGGAAGGCCATTTGTCTTCATCGCTCTGTCATATGGGAAATATAGCCACAAGGTTAAAGAGATCGTTAGAGTTTAATCCGGAAACGGAGACCTTTATAAATGATGCTGAAGCAGATACATATCTGACCAAAAAATACAGGTCTCCCTATATTTTGCCGGACCAGGTATAATGAATCACACGTTTCCCGGGATTTTCACAAAGCTGTTATCATGCTTTAATCCCTTCTTTTTACCATTCAGCTCTGAATTTTGACCGTTCAGTAATTTAAATTTTTAACAGGCGCAGTAAAGCCGGAAATTTGATTAAAAATTAACCGGCTATGAAGGCTCTCATTTCATTCGTTCTGTTACTCATCGGTCTAAATCTTACAGCACAACAGGTTATCAAAGGAACTATCAGCGATGAACGCGGCAACCCCCTGACCGGGGCCAATGTTTTCTTGCAGGGAACCTATGAGGGGGCCACTACCGATACTGCAGGTGCCTTCAGAATAACAAGCAGCTTAACAGGAGAATATTTTCTGGTTGTAAGGTATTTAGGATATCAGCAGTATCATGAGGAGCTTATGCTGGGCGGGACAAAAACGCTTGAATTCAATATCAGGATGAAACTGGAACAAACGAATATTCAGGAGGTATATATTTCAGCCGGTTCCTTTGAGGCAGGCGACAGGAAAAAAGGGGTTGTGCTCAGTTCCTATGATATCTCCACAACTGCAGGGGCCCTTGGTGATATTGCCGGGGCCATGAATACTCTCCCCGGAACCATGAGGGTTGGTGATGAGGGCGCGCTCTTTGTGCGTGGGGGGGATAAGCATGAGACCAGGACACTGATAGATGGTATGCTGGTTGAAAAGCCATACACGGCAAAGAACACGGATTTCCCGGTACGAAGCCGGTTTTCTCCACTCCATTTTAACGGTACCCTCTTCAGTACGGGTGGATATTCAGCAGAGTATGGCCAGGCGCTGTCATCGGTACTCCTGCTTACCACTAACAGTTCTGAATCGGATGACCTGGCCAGTGTATCCTTACATAATGTGGGTACAGGCCTGAACCTGGCAAGGAGCTTTGAGAAAACCACCCTTAGCTCTGCTTCGAGCTATAGTAATATGTGGCCGTATTACAGCCTGTTTAAATCGGATGTCAGGTGGGATAAGAAGCCTTCCGCATTCGATCAGACAGTTACCCTGCGGCAAAGAGTGGGTGAGGACGGCTTATTAAAACTATTCGGAACATATAACTACAGCAGCAGCAGCCTGTTCTATCCTTCCCTCGCCGGTACCCTGAGGGAT
Organism: uncultured Bacteroidaceae bacterium; assembly: GCA_964540005.1. Lineage (GTDB taxonomy): Bacteria > Bacteroidota > Bacteroidia > Bacteroidales > SM23-62 > CAZILN01. Next base: position 15,455 of record CAZILN010000264.1, read on the forward strand.
GATCACATTGATCTGAGGAATCACAATGCCTTTATAAAGACCACGTACAATGACCAGCTTAATGAGAAATGGTTGCTGAAGGCAGGATGGGCCATGAACCTGGATGATGAGGCAACAGGTATTAATGATGATCTATTGCAAAAACGCCTTAAGGGGATGCAGACAAAACTGGCCTTCTATGGGGATATCTTTCCTTTTGCCAGGCTTAAAATCGGTACCGATTACAGCTTCCATTCTTTCAGGCAGGATTACCTGCAGGATGAGAGTGGTTCAGAGTATAGATGGGATGCGGATCCATCTCTTTTTTCTGCATTCGCAGAGTCAGAATTTTCTGTGAAGGGAAAACTTGCCCTGCGCCTGGGTGCACGGATGGAACATGCAGGCGGATCAGGCGAGTCAACCATATCTCCCAGGCTTTCCCTGGCTTATAATACAGGCAAAAACGGCCAGGTATCCTTTGCTTACGGAGAGTTCAGTCAGTTGCCGGATGATCAGTACCTGATGTACTCGCCCGGACTGAAGATGGAACGGGCCAGGCATGTCATGCTGAATTACCAGTACCAGAAATCAGGACGGGTATTCAGGACAGAGGCTTATCTGAAGGATTACAGCCGGCTGGTAACTTTTGATTCGCTCTACAGTTTTATGCCTGAAGATTATGGGAATGCAGGGCAAGGATTTGCAAACGGTATCGATATCTTTTACCGCGACAAAACCACCTTTAAAAATGGTGATTTCTGGGTGTCCTATTCATGGATTGATTCCAAACGCATTTATCATGAGTATGAAAGCTGGCAGGTACCCGGGTATGTAACAGCCCATAACCTTTCGGTAGTCTACCGGCAGTATTTCGAATCATTGCAGAGCTTTGCAGGATTCAGCTATTCATTTGCCAGTGGACGGCCCTATTATGACCCCAATTATTCCTCCGGGCGGATGTTGCTGACGCCTGCATACAACGACCTGAGCATTAATCTCCTTCGAATAACTCGTATATTCGGGAAATTTGCTGCCCTTCACTGTGTGGTCAATAATATCCTGGGTTTTAATAATGTATTTGGCTACCGTTATAACGACCAGACCGATGAGAACGGATATTATGTATCTATGCCAATAAAGCCACCCCAGAAGAGGTTCGTGGTAGTGGGTGTAGTATTGTTATTGGATGATCCCATGTAAAACATATACTGAAACAGATTGTAGTATTAATTAAATTTTAGAAAAATGAAAACACTTATTGTATCGATTTTATTAACGGGCTCTGTTGCACTTACAACAGCCAGTGCCCAGTATGTAGCAAAAATGAAGGAAACAATGCAGTTGATGGATCTATGCCAGACCCTGGAAGAATACCAGGAAGCTGCCAATACATTTGAAGTAATAGGAATGGCTGAAAAGGACAAATGGCAGCCTTTTTATTACAGTGCACTGATATACGGAATCATGAGCATGCAGGCTACTGATTATGAACAAAAAGACCTGTATGCCGAAAAAGCAGAGTCAGCAATCGGCAGCGGACTGGAGATCAGTCCGGATGAATCGGAATTTTTTGTACTGAAAGCTTTTACCTATTATGCCATGATACAGGTTGATCCCATGACAAGGGGAATGGAATATATGGGGTTGGCTGACGCAGCCCTTGCAAAGGCAGAAGCGCTTAATCCTGATAATCCCAGGGTATATTATCTGCGTGCGCAGGCTGCTTTCAATATGCCTGTGGAATTTGGCGGTGGGCCCCAGGCTGCTTTGCCCATACTGAAAAAGGCAAAAGAAAAGTATGATAATGAGGATCTTACCGATGAGCTGCATCCTCATTGGGGGAATGAGGATATTAACCAGATGCTGGAACAAATTGCAGCCGGGGAAGAATAATTTTTCCTGTTTCTGCATTTTCTTGCTTATTTTACTGTTCCAAAACAAGTCATTACATGTCTGCGAAGCAAGCCCGGCGTCTTAGTAAATTATGGGAATCAGTAATTATATTATTTTCCCTTCTTGTAATGGGGAATCTTATAATCCTGATTGTATCACCGGACAGGAATCTGGATAATTTCATAATGGGATCTGTTTACTCCCTGGGATGTGGTTATCTGCTTTATAAAGGCTTTGAATTTGTTGGTAAAAAACTCGATAAGGAGTTACCCTGGCTGCAAAACCCCCTTAAGAGATTGTTTGTGGGACTTGCTTGGCAGATATCATTATTGGTGGTTGTGGTTTTTCTTGCCAGTCTTAGTCTTGTGTTCATAATACCTGAAGAATTCAATCTCCAGTTTTTATATGCACAATCGAAAACCTCTTTCCTGATTGGCATGACCTGCATGATTTTGGCGACCTTGAGTGTTAATGCCATTCACTTTTTCATTAAATGGAAACAGGCTGCCGTGAATGAGGAACAATTGAAAAGGGAAGCACTTTCGCTGCAATTTGATGCCTTAAAAAACCAGGTAAACCCCCATTTCCTGTTTAACAGTCTCAGTGCCCTGACAACGATGATCAGGAATGACCAGGAAAAAGCCATTCAATTTGTGGATCATTTGTCCTCTGTATA
>CAZILN010000265.1:0-4730 GCA_964540005.1 uncultured Bacteroidaceae bacterium
CATGTGCCACCAGGTACCGCTGGTCGAGATCATCCCCACAGGCAAGGAAGCATCCCTGTATGCAAAGGTTCGTCCGGATGACATCGGGGAAATCATCGATAATCACTTCGCTCCGCCGGGTATCCTCAGCAAGGTCAAAAAAAGATTATTCAGCACCATTGCAAAAATCCAGACTGATGCACACTGGGACGGGATTGAGAGATACCATCTTGATATTAGGGAGAAGCATGTGTCCTCTTTCCTGGGTAACCAGGTCCCGATAGCCACCGAGCACCGGGGTGTGATCAATCCGCTTGATATCCAGGAATATAAGTATAACGCAGGTTTTGTTGCCCTGAGAAAGGTCCTGTCGGAAAAAGAACCCTCGGAGGTAATACAGATCATTAAGGAAAGCGGTATGCGGGGACGCGGAGGTGCCTGCTTCCCTACCGGTTTGAAATGGGAACTGGTGGCCAGCCAGGAGGGTGAAGAAAAATATCTCATATGTAACGGGGATGAGGGCGACCCGGGTGCCTTTATGGACAGGATGCTGCTGGAATCCTATCCCTACAGGGTGATAGAAGGCATGTTGATCGCCGCCTATACCATTGCTGCTTCAAAAGGCTATTTTTACATACGGGCAGAATATCCCCTTGCCCTGAGCCGCATCAGGCAGGCACTGGCCATATGCCGTGAAAATCATATTATTGGAGACAATATATTCGATTCCGGTTTTTCATTCGATATATTGGTAGTCGAAGGAGCAGGAGCCTTTGTCTGCGGTGAAGAAACCGCCCTTATAGAATCCATAGAGGGAAAAAGGGGCTACCCCAGGATAAGACCACCCTATCCGGCCGTTAAGGGATTGTTCGGGAAACCAACACTGGTGAACAATACCGAGACATTTGCACAGATAGCCCACATCATACATAAAGGGGCAGAAGAATATAGCAGGATAGGCACTGAAGAATGTAAAGGGACCAAAGTTTTTGCCCTGGCAGGGAAAATTGCAAGGGGAGGATTGATTGAAGTCCCCATGGGCATTACCATCAGGCAGATAATAGAAGAGATAGGCGGAGGCATTGCCGGTGGCAGGACATTCAAGGCCGTCCAGATAGGAGGCCCCTCCGGAGGCTGTATCCCCGCCAGGCTGGCCGATATTCCAATTGACCTGGAAAGCCTGACCGAGGCAGGTGCAATGATGGGGTCGGGTGGGCTGGTAGTCCTGGATGACACCGACTGCATGGTTGATATCGCCCGCTATTTCCTGTCCTTTACACAAAACGAGTCCTGCGGCAAATGCACCTTCTGCCGTATCGGTACACGAAGGATGCTTGATATCATGAACCGGCTTTGCAGCGGAGAAGGAAAGCAGGGAGATGTCGAGGAGCTCGAAGAGCTTGGGAAATGGACTAAAAAGGGATCTCTATGCGGACTGGGAGCCACAGCCCCCAATCCCGTATTATCAACCATCAGGTACTTCCGTGAGGAATACGAGGCCCATATCAACGGGAAGTGCCCGACAGGCAAGTGTGCCGGCCTGATCACTTATTCGATTGATGATAATTGTATAGGTTGTACCATCTGTGCCCAGAAATGCCCTGTCAATGCCATTGAGTTCAGGCCACATGAAAAGCATTCTATAGATACCGAACTTTGTATTAAATGTGATAACTGCCGGAGGGTCTGCCAGTATGATGCAGTCAGGGTAGATTGAATATGATCCGATTAGAAATTGACAATAAACAGGTTAGTGTTGAGGCCGGGACTACTGTCCTGGGAGCCGCCAGGAAACTGGGGATAGACATACCTACCATGTGTTATCTAGAGGAAGCCGGTATCTTCACCTCCTGTATGATCTGTATGGTCAGGGATGAACGCAACGGGAAACTTATTCCCTCATGCTCAGTGCTGGCCGAGGAGGATATGAAGATCACCAGCTCTGATGAAGAAATCAGCAAGGCAAGAAAAATGGCGCTGGAGCTGCTTCTGAGCGACCATACAGGTGATTGCGAAGCTCCCTGCCAGGTGACCTGTCCGGCTCACATGGATATACCCCAAATGAACAGGTTACTTGCCTCAGGACAGACAGAGAAGGCCCTGGAGGTAGTGCTGGAAGACATACCCCTGCCTGCCATCCTGGGAAGGATCTGTCCGGCTCCCTGTGAAGGGGCCTGCAGAAGAAAATCCGTTGATGAAGCGGTATCCATCTGTTTACTGAAACGCTTTGCCGGGGATGCCGGAGGATATCCCGCGAAGAAGAAGATTACAAGCAGCGTCGGTACAGATAGGAATATTGCCGTAATAGGTGCCGGACCGGCCGGACTGACAGCCGCTTATTACCTGTCACAAAGGGGTCATAATGTCACACTCTTTGATAAGAACGAGGCTCCGGGAGGCATGCTGCGTTATGGTGTACCGCCTGATGAACTTCCTCCTGATGTGCTTGACAGGGAAATAGCTTTTGTACTGGACAACCGCATCAACCTCATGACCGCCTCCTTGATAGATGCAAGATCCTTTAAAAAACATACAGCAGAATACGATGCAGTTATAATTGCAAGCGGTGAAATTGATGATAATGTACGGTCCTGGGGACTCACAACCTCATCAAAAGGCATAGAGGTTGACAGGAACAGTTTTCAGACATCTGTTCCCAAGGTTTTTGCAATCGGGAATGTGCTCAGGCCGGCAAAAATGTCAGTCCGGTCAGTCGGACAGGGAAAGGCTGTAGCAGAAAGCGTGGAACAATTCCTCTCTGGAAGGGATGTCACGGGTCCGCACAGGGAATTCAATTCAAGGTTTGGTAAGTTGACCGGCCCCGAGATCATTGAGTACCTGAAAGAAGGGACCGGAGACAGAAGGAAGGATCCTGCCGGGGGACTTCAGGAAGGATTCAGGCCTGAGGAGGTGAGAACCGAGGCTGGGAGGTGCCTTCATTGCGACTGCCGTGATCTCTATACATGCCAGTTACGAAAACTATCTGACAGTTATGATGCCCTGCAGAAGCGCTTTTCTTCTGAGACCAGGCAGGAGGTCAGTAAAAAGTGGGTACATGATACCGTGATCCATGAACCGGCCAAGTGCATAAAATGCGGGATCTGCGTGCGTCTGTCAGAAAAATACAGGGATAAGTACGGCTTTACATTTATTGGCAGGGGTTTTGATGTTAGAATAAGCATTCCATTTGATGAAGATCTTAGGGGCTCACTGAAGGAAACGGCTGAAAAGATAGCCATGGCCTGTCCTACCGGGGCACTGGCCATAGAGAAGTCCACAAATTAAAAAGTTACAGATTCGCAAAATTCTGCTTCGAATTATGAAAAACAACTTATTGAGATATCCGGTCCTTTTACTGATTCTGGCACTGGCATATGTGCATGCCGGGGCACAGGAAAGTCAATGCTGGAACATATTCAGGGGAGACCAGGCTTTAAGCGGCCAGAGTGAGTTGGAACTGCCTGAGAATCCGGAATTATTATGGTCTTACCAGGCCGGTGATGAATTCAGGTCCTCTCCTGTCAGCTGTGACAATCTGCTTGTTGCCGGCTCCGGCGATGGTACCGTACACTGCCTGGATGACAAGGGTAAGCTGCAATGGAAATTCAGTACAGACAATATGATAGAAGCCCCGGCGCTTATTCTGCAGGGTACGGTGTATATCGGCAATATGGACGGAGCACTTTATGCCATTGACCTGTATACAGGAAAAGAGATCTGGAAATACCAGACAGAAAACCAGATATCCGGCTCACCGAACTGGTGGACCGAAGGCGGTGAGACCTACATACTTGTCGGCAGCTATGATTTTTACCTTCACTGCGTGAATGCAAAAACAGGAAAGAACCGGTGGAAATATGAATCTGACAATTTCATCAACGGGGCTGCTGCCTGTTCAGAAGGTAAGGCTGTATTCGGGGGCTGCGATGGATTTCTTCACATTGTGGATATAAACAGGGGGGAACTGCAGGAAAAAATAATGGTGGCCTCCTATGTGGCAGGCTCTGCGGCTTTAAAAGATAATTTTGCCTATATCGGCGATTACGACGGGAGATTTACCTGTGTCAATATGGCAGAAAAAGAAATCGTATGGGCATGGGAAGATGTGAACACCAGGCTTCCCTTCATTGCCTCCCCTGCTATCTACAAAAACAGTATAATCACGGGTAACCGCGATAAATATGTATACAGTTTCAACCGTTCCAGCGGGGAATTATTATGGAAATACAATACCGGTTCCAGGGTGGATGCTTCTCCTGTTGTTGCCGGGGACAAGGTGCTGGTGACCAATATGAGGGGTGATGTGATCATCCTGGAAGCAGGAAAGGGAAAAGAAGTCTGGAATTATGAGTTGGGAAGCCCCATTACCGGCAATCCGGCCCTGCTTAACGGCAGGATTATCGTGGCTGCGTCTGATGGATATATATACTGCCTTGGGGAAAAATAAACAGGGTGGACAAAATATTACCAAATGTAACGAATATAAAAAATTTAAGCTTGTGAAAATACTTCACATAATACCTGGATCAGGAGGAAGTTTTTACTGCGGGAATTGCCTCAGGGACAGCAAATATGTTTTTGCTATAAGGGACCTCGGGCATGATGCGGTGAAAATCCCCATGTACCTGCCCCTGTTCGCCGATGAACATGATATAAGAGATATTCCGGTATTTTACGGGGCCATTAGCATTTACCTGAAACAACTGTACCCTGTTTTCAGGAAAGCACCTCCCTGGTTCGACAGGCTGCTG
>CAZILN010000266.1:0-8062 GCA_964540005.1 uncultured Bacteroidaceae bacterium
AGCCGTGGTCCCGGAAGTATAGCATATATTGGCATCGTCATCACCCTGCACACCCTGCCAGGTTTTTGTGAATTCTTCCTGCTGCCCTGACAGGTATTCATCTCCCATTTTGCAGACATCATCCATTAGCACATCTTTTTCATCCAGGAGTCCGGGTGCATCCATATAGATGACCTTTTCAAGGCCCTCCAACTCGTATTTAAATTCCTTTAGCTTATCGGCCTGCCGCGCCGAAACAATGATCATCCTTGTTCCGGAATGTTCCAGGCGGAACTTTATTTCAGCTGGTTCTGCAAGCTTAACAGACAGTGGCACATTTATAGCTCCTGTATAAAGTATCCCAAGTTCTGCTATGACCCAGTCTTTTCTTCCTTCAGCCAGCAAGGCCAGGCGGTCGCCCTTTTTAACACCCATGCTTATGAGTCCGGCTGCCAGACGATGCACTTCTTTACGTATGTCGGCATAGGTGTACGCTTTATATTCACCGGTAGTTTTCTCAAGGATGTAGGTATTATCGGGGAATTTATTCACACAATCTTCAAAAAGCTGATTCAGGGTCTTCATTTTACCACTGGTTTTAAGTATGAAAGAATATATCTTTAAAGTACCCGTCAATTTAGCAAAAAAAATCAGTAGAGGAAAGAGCCTTTTTACCAGTATCTCCAATTTATCCGGGAGCTGGTATTATATTATTATTATATTTACCTCCCATACAAAATCAAATCTTCTGATCATAAAATCCTCATCATAGAGGCATTAGCGAGTCAAAGATCAATGTAAAAAGGTAATGATAACTAATAAATAAATTATCATATGAACCAGATCGCACAAAATCTCAGAGAGAAAAAAGGATTCCGTTGGTTTGTCCTTATACTCGTCAGCCTTACCATGGCTACCAATTATTATTTCTACGATGCGCTGAATCCGTTGAAACAACATATGGGGGAGATACTGGGATTCAGTTCCACTGATTTCGGATTATTCATGTCTGCCTATTCAATTCCCAATGTCTTTCTTCTGATGGCTGTCCTGGGAGGTATGATAGCCGACAGGCTGGGAATAAGGATTACCGGGTCTACCTTCGTCTTTCTGATGGCTTCCGGGGCCATAATTACGGCATACGGAGCTTCCGGTTATTTCAATTCAGGTGGTTTCGGCTATGATTTTTTCAATTCTTTCCTGACAAAACATACACCGGCCTTTAAGGTAATGTTCCTTGGGTATTTCATTTTCGGACTGGGAGCAGAAACCAGTATCGTCGTTTTTAGTAAGATCGTGGTAAAATGGTTCAAGGGAAAAGAACTGGCTTTTGCCATGGGGACCAACCTGGCTATTGCCAGGCTTGGAGCAGCACTTTCCCTGGTTGTCACACCTGCCCTTGTAGAACCTGTCTGGACCCGTCCTATCTGGTTCGGAGCCCTTTTACTGTGCATCGGGTTCCTCATGTTCCTGTTCTACACAACAATTGATTTCCGTCTGGATAAACAGGTGAAAATTGATGTGAGTGAAGAAGATAAATTCCGCCTGGTTGATGTGGTTGACCTTCTAAAAGACCGTTCATTCATATATATTGCGCTCCTTTGTGTCACCTTTTATTCGGCTGTATTCCCATTCATCAAATTTGCCCCTGATCTGCTGCAGAATAAGTTCGGACTGTCTATTGCCTTAAGCGGACTTGTCTCATCGATTGTTTACTGGGCAACTATTGTCTGTACTCCTTTGATTGGTTTGTTTACAGATTTTAAAGGCAGATCTGCTTCCCTGATGATGCTGGGCTCAGTAATGCTGATTTTCGTTCATCTCAGTTTATCCCTTACACGCATGACCCCCTATGTGCCAATGGCAATGTTGGGGATAGCCTTCTCCCTGATACCCGCAGCCATGTGGCCTTCGGTGGCAAAGATCGTAAAGGAATCACGGCTTGGTACTGCCTATGGACTGATGTTCTCGATTCAGAATCTTGGACTGTGGGCTTTCCCTATCCTTATAGGGACGGTCCTTGACAGGTCAAATCCCGGGGTTACACCAGAACTGGTGGCTGATGGACAGGCTGTTTATGATTATACCAAGCCCATTCTCATGCTTGCGGTACTGGGATTTTTCGGACTGTTGTTTGCTTTCCTGCTGAAGCGGGATGATAAAACTTCCGGGTATGGACTGGAGCGACCGAACAAGATCGAATAAGTTCACAGGTTCGCAGGTTCCAGGCTTTCAGGTTCGAAAGGAAAAAGTAACAGGTTCAAATTTAGCGTTCGACGTACTCTTTGCGGTTGGGTCCCAGCGAGACAAAGGAAACAGGAACCCCTGTTGATTCTTCTATGAACTTTATATAATTCAGCAGTTCAACCGGCAGGTCCTCCGGCCGGGTAATTCCGGAAATATCAGATTTCCATGAAGGGAACTCAGTATAAACAGGTTCGGTCAGTTTTGAAATGTCATAGGGCAGGAAATCAATGGTCTCATTTCCCAGCTTATATGATGAACAGACCTTTATAGTGTCAAAGTGACTGAGAACATCGGACTTGGTCATCATCAGATCAGTAACTCCATTTAGCATGATGGCATATCTGAGCAGGGGCAGGTCAAGCCAGCCACATCTCCTGGGCCGGCCTGTTGTAGCCCCGTATTCCACACCATGTTTCCTTAAAGATTCCCCTATTTCACCCACCTCTTCCGTAGGGAAGGGGCCTCCACCGACCCTGGTACAGTAAGCCTTGAAAACACCAAATACCCTGCCTATCCTCCGCGGAGCGATACCCAGGCCTGTACAGGCTCCTGCGGCGATGGTATTTGATGAGGTTACGTAAGGGTAGGAGCCAAAATCTATATCCAGCATGGTTCCCTGGGCTCCTTCTGCCAGGACGGATTTGCCGTCATCGAGGTATTTGTTGATCAGCTGCTCACTGTCTACCAGCTCGTATGAACGTATGGCATCTATTCCCTCGAACCACCCCTTTTCATAATCAGCCAGATCGTACTGGAAATCATACTGTTTTAGTATTTCCTGATGCTTGGCCGTAAGTGCCCTGTATTTGTCCATAAAATCATCCTGGATGGTGTCGCCAACCCTTATCCCGTTGCGGCCGGTTTTATCCATGTATGTGGGACTTATCCCCCTGAGGGTAGATCCGATTTTGGTCTTTCCTTTGGCAGCTTCAGAAGCGGCATCAAGGATACGGTGAGTGGGGAGAATTATATGCGTTTTTTTGGAGATCTTCAGCCGTTTGGACAGGTCAACCCCCAGTTTGGCGACCTGGTCTACCTCCTCCTTAAATGATATGGGATCAATAACCACTCCGTTGCCTACAATATTTACGCTGTTTTCCCTGAATACACCCGAGGGGATATTGTGCGTAATGTGCTTAATATTATTAAATTCGAGGGTATGTCCCGCATTCGGGCCTCCCTGGAACCTGGTAATAACATCATACCTGGGGGTGATAACATCAACAATTTTTCCTTTGCCTTCATCTCCCCACTGAAGGCCTAATAATACATCAATATTCATACTTGTAATGGATTAAATAACCGGTGTATGAAGATACGAACTATTTTTATCAGAATATTACTAAGTTAATAACTTGGGGAAAAAAAAATGTGAAGCGGGCTTTCAGAATACAAAAAGCCCTTATTTAGTTTCTTCTCCTTCGTCGGATAGGCCATAGATATATAGGGAGTGGTGAGAAGCTGTGAAATTATTAAGATCGCAGGCAGTCCTGATTATTTCATCTATCCGGGGGTCGCAAAATTCGATCACTTTTCCTGATTCCAGGTCAATAAGGTGATCATGCTGCATACATTGATAGGCTTTTTCAAACTGGGCAATGTTCTTGCCGAACTGGTGCTTAATGACCAGGTTGCAGTCAAGGAGCAACTCAATGGTATTATAGAGTGTTGCCCTGCTGACCCTGTAATTTTTATTCTTCATAAAAATATACAGAGATTCGATATCGAAATGTCCGTCACGGGAGTAAATCTCATCAAGAATGGCATACCTTTCAGGAGTTTTTCGATGTCCCTTCTTTTCTAAGTAGTCGGTGAATATCTTTTTTACCGTTTCTTTAGTTTCTTCACTCACCATAATCTAGTCTAATTAAAAATAACTAGGCTAAAGTATAATTTTTTTTTTAATATGAAAACCTGAAGGATATGATTTTTGTCAACTTTCCTCATCAATATCTTCAACGCGGTTAACCGATTCGACTCCCTTTATCCTGATGAGGTTCATAATCAGATTATTAAGGTCTTTGGTATTATGAACATACAGATCTATAGTCCCTTCGAATATACCATCATGACCGGCAAGGTTAATATTTCTTATGTTCACATCAAGGTCCTTGGAAATAACGGTAGTGATATTATTATAAATACCGAACTTATCAACTCCCTTGACACTTATCCTTACCAGGTACGAGAGTATCTTATGGGTGGTCCATTTGATGGGGAGTATGCGGTGGCCCTGGCTTGACATGAGTTTTACCGCATTGGGACAGTTGGCTTTATGTATGATAATGGTGTTGTCCTGTGAGAGGAGTCCCACTACATTATCCCCGGGAATAGGATTACAGCACTTGGCAAGATAGTATTCCGTCTCCGAGGAATCAATGTTTTCCCTGACGACGAAAGGGGATTTGGTATCAATTTTCTTCTGGTTTGCCTGCTTGGCCGGATCCTCTTTCTTGCTCTTTGAACTGAAACCAAGCTGAACTTCCCAGTACCTGATCCACTTATTCTTGGTATTCTTTTTCAGGATGCGTTTCAGTTCGTCGAGGGTGATCAGGCCGCTTCCTATATTACTGTAGAATTCATCCTTTGAGCTTATCTCATAGGCAGGCAGAAGCTTCTTGAATATCCTTGAACTGGGTTTAAGGCTGAGATCATTGAGTTTGTCCTCCAGGATGCTTTTTCCTTTTTCAATGCGGTTTTTTGTTTCTGCTTTCAGGGAAGATTTGATAGAGGATTTTGCCTTGGCAGTAACTACGTATTCAAGCCAGTCGGGTTTTGCTTTCTGGCTGTCGGAGGTCAGTATCTCTACCTGGTCACCGCTCTTAAGCCCGTGATTAAGAGAAACCAGCTTGTGGTTGATTTTGGCGCCAATAGCCTTATTCCCTATCTCGGTGTGGATCTCGTAGGCAAAATCGAGGGCTGTGGCTGATTTTGGCATAGTTTTAATTTCACCCTTGGGAGTAAAAACAAGTATCTCGGATGCAAATAGATTCAGTTTGAAATCATCGAGAAATTCCAGTGCATTTGACCCCGGGTTCTCAAGTAGTTCCCTTATGCGTTTGATCCAGTTATCAAGTTCACTTCCCTCCCTGGGAGATTCGCCTGATTCCTTGTAGGACCAGTGTGCTGCGAATCCCCTTTCTGCAATCTCATCCATTCTTTTACTGCGGATCTGTACTTCCACCCATTTCCCATGGGGCCCCATGACAGTTATATGCAGGGCTTCGTAGCCGTTTGCCTTGGGTGTACTAACCCAGTCCCTGATACGGTCCGGCTTGGGCAGATAGGTGTCGGTTATTATCGAGTAAATATTCCAGCACTGTGTTTTTTCCGGAGTATCCTTTAATGGTTCAAAAACTATCCTGATAGCCAGCAGGTCATATACTTCTTCAAAAGGAATGTTCTTCTGCTGCATTTTATTCCAGATGGAATATATGGATTTAGGCCGTCCCGAAATATCGTAAGTGAATCCTGCATCGTCTAGTTTTTTGATTATTGGCAGGGCGAAATTATTAATCATATGCTGCCTCCTGGTCTCGTTATCCTTGATATTATCCAGCAGGTCCTGGTAGATCTTCGGATAACGGTATTTCAGGCTCAGGTCCTCTAGTTCGGTCTTGATGGCATATAATCCCAGGCGATGGGCTAGGGGGGCATATAAATAGATGGTCTCGCCCGACATCTTGATCTTTTTATTGGGTGGCAGGGAATCCAGAGTACGCATGTTATGCAGCCTGTCTGCAAGCTTGATAAGGATCACACGTACATCATCCGAGAGTGTCAGCAACATTTTCCTGAAGTTCTCAGCCTGCAGGGAAGATTTATTGTCAAAAACTCCCGAGATTTTGGTAAGGCCGTCGATGATTGAGGCAATTTTCTTCCCGAAATGATTCTCAATATCTTCAAGAGTATACTCGGTATCCTCTACAACATCATGCAAAAGGGCACTGATAACGGATTTTGGACCCAGGCCGATTTCGTGCGTGACTATTTTTGCAACAGCAATGGGGTGAAGGATAAATGGTTCACCAGATTTCCTTCGCGTTCCCTTATGGGCCTCATAGGCCAGCCTGTATGCTTTCCGGATCAACCTCAGATCGGTTTTCCGTTCATCACAACGGGTACAGTTAGCCAGAAGGTCATCGAAATGTTCCTGTATCAGCTCTTCTTCTGTTTTGGTCAGCACAGTCATCAGCTAAAAATTGATAGCTGTAAAATTACTTATTTTATTCTATTTTTCAGGGAAGGCGAGCAGATCTTGGGAGATTAATTGCTTGCAGGATAAATAAGAACTATGGTGCCTCTTCTCTCTTCGATAATATCACCTTTTGTAATAAGTTTCAGATAATATATATATACTCCGGCAGCTGCTTTTGAACCATTAGGAAGCGTGCCATCCCATGCTTCTTTGGAATTGTTGGTCTCGAATACTCTTGCGCCCCATCTGTCATATATCATAAAATGATATTCTTTTGGCTCAAAAGTGATCAGCGGTTTAATAGTCTCATTCAGGTTGTCACCATTGGGTGTGAAGGCGTTTGGTATATACGATACAGGTGTGATATCAATGAAGTCTGTATTGGATTGGCTCTGTGCAGAGCTGAAATATGGATTGCCTTCATTTTCAGTGGCCACTATGAAATAAGAGATCTGACCATCAATGCCCAGATTCAGAAGATCCTTGACATCATCATCATATGTTATGTAACCACTGCTAACTGAATCATACCTGGTGGTATCCGTTTCATTCAGTACCCTGTAGATCAGGTACTGGTCAACACCGTACCTCCATTCCTGGTATGGTGTCCATGAAAGATGCACTATTAGCTCGTCTTTCTTTGCCTTCAGTGCGATATTACCTGCAATGTTTGAAGTTTCCACAATATTATCACAGGCATCCAGGGCATTAAGACGGTAAAAATAATTAATGGTATCGTAGGTAAGGGTATCATGACAGATTAGCGGATTATCATCAACACCGGTAAATGTATGAAGTGAATAATTAATAGCCTCAGTATCTTCCTTTCCTCTCATAAGTTCGAAGGTGCTGATCTCATTCAGGGGGTCGTAAGAAAATGACAGTTTGACAAGTTTGTCTCCCGAGACAGTAGCATAATCTGCATTGATCCATGAAGGGTGCCGGGGCATTTCGGTGTAATGCCAGACAATATTTGAGAATGACTCCCAGCCCTTTGTCGGGTGCACTGCTTTGACAAAATAATAATAATTTTCATTTTCAAGTATGTTGCGCTGATAAGCACTGGTATCGCTTTCAGGGACAAGTAAGGGACGAATATATTCCTGGTTGCCCTGTTTAAAATATACACTGTATATTGGAGTCTCATCCCAGTAATTATACCCGGTCCATCGGAGATTAAATTGTTTATCACATGAATCGTAATCCACTGTTAAGTAGATGGTTTTGTGATAGGGTGCTAAAATGCTTGTCTCGCCGCTTGAATCTACGGCCTCTATTGAATAGGCAACTGACTCCTTATAAACGGATTCATTCTCATGCCTGTAGGTCTGTATATTGGAACCTGTGTTGGCCGGGACTTCCACATCATATAAAAACCCTCCACCAGCTCCGCTATTATCATAATAGATCACGTATTTTTCAATATCCGGTGATGTACTTTGTATCCACAGTAAATCCACGAATCCGGTGATGTACTCTGTATCCACTGATACAGAAAGTATAGTCGGGATATTCAGATTATCCTGTGCATGCAGCGGCAGGGCGAAGATCAAGGCAGTAATTCCTATGGTAAATATAACTCTCATTACGATATCAAACGCAGATTCCGGTGCAAATAATATAGCAAAACTAATACAA
>CAZILN010000267.1:0-10485 GCA_964540005.1 uncultured Bacteroidaceae bacterium
TAGCCGTTGAAGCCGCCCACACGTGTATAACTCTCCTGGGCGTTAATATAATAGGCTTTGTATTTGATGTAGTGATTTCCCTTTACGTATTCCCAGTGCGTATTCTTGGCCTTGAAAACCTTTCCTATACAGGCCTCGAAAATAAGAGTGGGATGAATACCGGTAACCCTGGCTGCTTCCAGGATGTTTTTAAACTGAACACTTTTATCTCCAAAATGCCCGATTACGGGTAAATGATACTTTTTCTGCTGGTATTTGCGGTTTATGCCAACTTCTTTTTTCATTGTATATCAGATTAATCAATGCAAGTAATGAAAATTATCAAAGAATTCCAATCCTTCAGGTTAAATTAATATTCACATAAATTTATAACTTAGGTTGCCCTTAGTTTATTATGTGCCGCATGAGTGACCGGAAGAAGCATCATATTCAGCTGGCTTTTGAAGCACAGATCCCTTCCTCAGAACTGGACAAGAGGTTTTATTATGAACCATTGCTCAGCGGGCATCCTGTCAATCCATTACCTCCTGTATCTTTCATGGGCAAGAATCTTAAGGTCCCCCTCTGGGCCTCCAGTATGACCGGTGGTACCGAAATGGCGGGTATTATTAACCGTAACCTGGCCCGAGCTTGCAATGAATTCGGAATGGGAATGGGATTGGGATCCTGTCGCCTACTGCTGAAAGACGACAGTTGTATTAGTGATTTTGATCTGCGCCATATCATCGGCGATGAAATGCCCCTTTATGCCAATCTGGGTATTGCACAACTGGAAGAGCTCATCAGGCAGAATAAACTCAGGCTGGTCAGCGAATTATTGAAACGGCTTCAGGCTGACGGATTGATCATACATGTAAATCCAATGCAGGAATGGTTTCAACCCGAAGGAGACAGGATCAGGCTGGCCCCCATCGATACCATCCGGCGCATGCTCGATGAATGTGATTTCAGGATAGTAGTAAAGGAAGTTGGACAGGGCATGGGGCCGGAAAGCCTGAAGCAATTATTAGAACTACCCCTGGAAGCAGTTGAATTTGCAGCTTTCGGCGGAACTAATTTTGTTAAACTTGAGTTGATGCGTGATAGTTCAGCCGGGAGGGAATCATTTGAACCACTGTCATATACCGGGCATAATGCTGAAGAAATGGTCGATTTCTGTAATGAAATTTCCGACTCGGAAAATGATATTCAATGCAGGCAGGTGATTATTTCCGGGGGTGTTAAATCATTCCTCCAGGGATATTATCTGATAAATAAATCAAAGCTGCCGGCGATCTACGGTCAGGCTTCCTGTTTATTGAAGCATGCGGGGGGAGATTATGAAAGTTTGCAGAAATACATCAGTGAGCAGGTCAGGGGATTGGAGCTTGCCCATGCATATCTTCGTATCAGACACAATCGATAAGTATTTCAACCTTAAGCAAGGGGTGACCGGATGGTTTTTCCTGATAAATATTAAGGAAGTTGTTTCTATTTGACATTTTTTTTCTATGTTTATCCTAGGGCAAACCTGAAATTTCCATTTATGAACAACTTTAAAATCTGGATGGCCCAGATCAGGGCGAATTTTCTCATTCTTGCTGCATTCCTGGTGGTAATCGGCCTGGCTTTTTCGGCAAAATATCCTGCTGATACCGGGGGGTCCTTTAATATAATACACGCTGTCATGCTGGTCATTGGAGTGGTTCTCTCACACATATCGGTTAATTTGTTTAATGAGCATTCTGATTTTAAAACGAGTATCGATTTTCATACGGTTCGCACTCCTTTCAGCGGAGGGAGCGGGATGATTACAAGTGGGAAAACAAGCTCGGGCACTGTATTAACTGTTGCCATAGTTACTTTGCTGGTTGCCTTTTCCATAGGTATTTATTTTGCAATAATCTCTCACTGGGTTGTTCTGGTGCTGTCCCTGATAGGTGTTCTTTCCATTGTTTTTTATACAAATTTCCTGGCAAAAAATATACTGGGGGAATTGGTTGCCGGACTGTCTCTCGGAACACTGGTTGTAATAGGGACCTATATTGCTATGACAGCTTCTCCTGGCATGAGCCTGGCTGAATTACTGCCTGAAGAAGTCATCTGGATATCCATTCCTCCGGGTATACTAACTTCCTTATTACTGCTTATTAACCAGTTCCCGGATGTGGAGGCCGATAAGCTTGGCGGAAGGAAGCATCTTGTTATCAAGCTGGGATGGAAAAAGGCATCTTATATTTATGCCGGCGGAATGTTCGCTACTTTTGTAATTATTGTGCTGTGTCCGATTATCGGGATCTCATCACCCTGGATATATATTGCGCTCCTGCCGTTACCGCTGGCAGTTAAAGCTACTATCACAGCCATAAAATTCGGTGATGATTTTGCTAAAATTGTCCCGGCCCTGGGCAGTAATGTCATCACGGTACTGGCTACCGACCTCCTGCTGGCCGTGGCAGTCTTTATAGAGCTGATATAAGTCTCAATTATCCGTTTTATCGAATGATACAATAAAATTCGATCCTTTACTGCCTGCACTTTCATACCATACCCGGCCACCCATCAGGTCAACATATTTCCTGACTATTGACAATCCCAGTCCGGTGGATTGTTCACCGGCAGTTGGTCTGGCACTAAGCCTCTGGTACTTATTGAAGATCCTTTTTCTGTCTTCTTCGGATATACCCGGACCCTCATCAATGAAATTAACCCTGGTTTCATGCTTCAGCTCTTCGCATTTTATCAATATAATAGTATCGGCAGGGGAGAATTTAATGGCATTTGAAAGAAGGTTCTCGTAGACCTGCAACAGGTAGTTCCTGTCTGCAATGCCATAAATGTCCAATGTCTCAAGCTGTATTCCAATTCCTTTCCTGTCAGCTGTATCCTTCAGACTTGAATATACATCCTGGACGATGAGGCCGAAATTGATCTTTTCACATTTCATATTGACCTGATTCTGTTCTATCATACTGATATCAAGTATCTTGGATATCATCTTATCCATTCTTTTTAGTGCATTGACAATAAAGGATAATCCTTCCTTCTCATCCTTATCTGTTTTTTGGGCAGATATAAGGAGGTTATCTGCAACACTTAAGGAACTCGTCAAAGGATTGCGCAGGTCGTGGGCAACTATCCCGATGAGGTGGTTTTTTTCCTTGTTCAGTTCAATGAGCTCGGCATTTGCCTTTTCGATCTCCTCTTTCTGCTTTATGATATCACTGTTTGCCTTCTTAAGGTTTATTGACTGTGCTTCGATCTGCTGGTAGGAGGAAGCATTCTCAAGTGCAATTTTTGTATAGACGGCCAGGTTCCTGAGGATATTCAGGTGGTAATCGGTATAGGCATCCTTTTCGAAGCTCTGGACGGTAATTACGCCCATTACTTCAGAATCCATGAGAAGGGGCAGATATATAATGGAGGAAGAATTCCCATCACTACCGGCAGGGGTCATAACCGGCAGGTACTTCTTATATTCTTTCTCAAAATCGTTAATGAAAACTTCGGCCTTTTCTCTGATGCAGTAAACAGACAATCTGTCGACATCATTCATTGAGAAACTGAGAAAGTCAAGTTTCTGGCCTTTTTCTTTTACTCCCGGAAAGTCTATGCTTTGTTTTTTCCTGTTTACCAGGCCAATCCCGAACACGGATGCATCCATTAGTTTATTTATCGAATCATATACCGTGTCGATGATGTTTTCAACACTGAGCTGTGATGTAATGATCTTCCCGATCTCACTAAGGTATTCAAGGTCATTATAGGCAAGCTGGAGCTTTTCACTCTGCGACAGGATCTCTTCTTTCTGTTGCTCCAGTAAAAGGTTTTGTTTGGCTATTTCATCACGCTGGGTGGTGACTTCGTAGGTTTTGGCTGTTACTATCTCTTCAAGTTCCCTTTGTTTGGCTTCGATGAGATTAATCCTGAACCTGACAATGATTCCGAGAGCAGCCAGAATAAGGAGGGCTGATAAACTGTAAAACCACCAGGATTTCCACCAGGGTGATTTTACTGTAAAACTATATTCAGTGGGCTGGCTGTTCCAGAGGCCGTCGTTGTTCATTGCTTTAACCTTGAAGGTATAGCTGCCCGGCGGGATATTGGGGTATACAGCTTCCGTTCTTCTTCCTACAGGGGACCAGTCCTTATCCAGTCCCTCAAGTTTCCACTGGTAGGCAACTTTTTCATGTACCTGGAAAGAAAGGGCTTCAAAATCAAAGGAGAGGTGGTTCAGATGATGGGGAAATACAGGCTCCTTCGGAAGTCGGTACCAGGGTATTATTCCTTCTGTGACATCATTATATTCCGGACCTGACCAGTCAACAGTCTCGAAAAAAAGCCTCAGCCCTGTAATATGGGTGATGGGAGGGACCTCATTTTTAATCCGGGAAGCCGGATCGTATCTCATAGCGCCCTTTACGGTTCCAAACCAGAGATGTCCTTCCCTGTCAATCAGATTGGACTGGCCGTTGCATTCAATCCCGGTAAATCCATCATAGATGCCAAAGTGTTCCACCTCTGTTATATTTCCGCCTTCATCCAGGACTAACCTGTCAACACCACTCTGGGAACCTGCCCAGATATTACCCTGTTGATCGCACAGGATGGAATATATATTATTCGAACTGAGTCCATCGGCAGTCGTTAAACATGAAAATTCCTCATCCTCAAGTATATATAGACCACCGGTATAACTGGCAAACCAGTATCTTCCCAACTTATCTTCCACCATGTGCATTACTGTACTGCTGGTGAGGCCTTCTTTCGCGGTATAAACGGATAGCCTGCCTTCCCTGTAAACAGCGATCCCGTTATTGGTACAGAACCATATATTCTTCCCGGTATCTTTGTAGATATCGTTGACTATATTTGAGTGCAGCCTGCCATTGCCAAGGTTATAAAATTCAATTTCCTTATTGACTATCTTAATAACTCCACCGTTAAAAGATGAGATCCACAGGGTATCTTCATCTTGCACTGCGTCTGAAAAGAAAAAATTCTGAAGACTGTAGTCAGTATCAACCTGCTTCATTGTCTTCCCGTTAAACAGATACAGGCCGTTAAAAGATAAAAGCATGAGCTTGTTCTCCCCCAGTTCGATAAAGCTCCGGACATTATGGATACCGGGATATTGTTCTGTGGTATAGGCTGTATACCGGGTGCCGTCAAACCTCACCACTCCTCCGCTGGCCAGCCCGAACCAGTAATTATCATGCGAATCCTGGTATATGGAACGTACCATGTCATCATTGATGATGGATTGGAAATTATAGGCCAGGAAATTTTTCTTGGCGTACTTAATAAGCCCTCCACCGGATGAGCCCAGCCAGATGTTCCCTTCATGATCCTCCAGGAATGCATTAATATATTCATTCGAGAGGCCGTTTTCCTGCATGAAATAGTGGATGCTTCCCGATTCAGTATCAATAAAACTGACACCCCGGCCAAAATTATTGAACCATATCCTGCCCCGGCTGTCTTTAAACACTGATCCGACACCTCTCCACCAATCTGTGTCAGGACTATTGAACCTTGTGATCTTGCCATTATCCAGGGTATAGATAAGAACATCATATCGGCTAGCGAATGAAAGTATCCATAAGATCCCCTTATCATCATACAGTACGGGAAGGATGGCTCTTCCCATGAACTCCCTATGATCGTTCAGGGTACTGAAGCTGACTTCTCCATTCTTCATTTCATACAATCCGTCTGAGGTAGTCAGATACAGAATGCTGTCTGAAAGATATATTGCCCTGTATACCGGATTGCAGGAAAATTCTTCATACTGATCGTGGACAGGCAGAATACTGTCACCGCTGATGCGCAGGATACGGAATGCGTTTTGCTCATCCTGGGAGATCACCCCTATACCTCCGTCATCAAATTCGAAGAATTGTATATAATTGACCTGTTGAGGTCCTATGTTCTCAGAATAGCTGGAAAAACTGATCCCGTCGTATCTGCCAATCCCGTTTATGGCACCCATCCACAGCTGTCCCCGGCTGTCTTCAAAAAGGGTGTTTATCCGGTTATGGGGAAGTCCGTCTTCAACGGTAAAGGATTCAAATGAATTTCCGTTAAACCTCGACACTCCGCCCCCGTTGGTGCCAACCCAGATGCTGCCTCTTGAATCCTGGAGCAGTGCCTGTACTTCGGATTGCGGCAGGCCCTGTTCCAGTGAAAAAACCTGAAAGCCATATTGCTGTGAACAGACCGATTCTACCATCAGCCAGTTCATAATAAGCAATATTGCCGGTAACAGCCTGTTCATGGTTAACTGCGCTAAACATACAAAAATAGGAAATTATATGATGGCAGGTCAGCCTGAAGGAGGCTAATCAGCATTATGATGGGAAGATCCTGCCTCCCGGGTGTGTAATTCGGACCTGATCAGATATAAACTGCCAAGCAGTACCGGTACGGAAATAACATAAATTATATAATACATACTTGCATTATCCAGCAGTTCGAAAAGGTTCATAGCCTCCTGATCGATGTATGCCCCCAGGTACCAGCCTATTGTATTGGCCACCCAGTGCATGAACAGGCAGGGCAGGAGGGAATTTGTTTTCCAGTAGATATACCCCATTACAACTCCTAAGAAAAGGGCCGGTATGAATTGCCAGGGATTCATGTGGAAGAAACCGAAAAGAACCGAAGACCAGATGATGGCTTTAAGGGGTGAGTAGATCTTGAGAAAGCCTTTCAGTATGATCCCCCTGAAAAGCAATTCTTCAAGAACGGGTGCACTGATTGTCAATACCAGGAAGGTATAAATATCCGCCTTGGAGAGCATCATAAACAACTCTTTCATAAACTCGGGCAGTGGAATTAGGTTGGTAAGTGGTTCAAGGATAATGTTTAGTGATACAGTAGTGAAGATAAGGATTATATATAAGTGAACCGGGACCTTCTTAAATATAAATACAGGGAGATCGTTTTCATGCCTGAGTTTTTTATACCGGGCATACAAGACAAGTATACCCATTGACAGCGTATAAGCTGCAAAGTTCATCAGTGATTCATTCTCGTATTTAAAAGCCGAGAAAAGAACGGACAGCAGGACGACTACACCAACGCTGAATACAATGTACATTACAAAGATTCCGAATGACTGGAGCAGGGATGGATAGTAGGGGTATTTATTTCTGGTCATTACTAAGCGTTAAATATGAGCAGCTTTGGGATCTGAATGTACAATTTTTATTAATGCCTGCAAAAGGCTGAATAAGTATAGTATCTCCGGGAACAGGGTGCCGGATGTAATTAATAGTACCCCTGCAGCCGGCAGAGACGTGAATAGGTTCCGCTTGCTTTTTTAAGATCATCATGCCTGCCTGACTCGCTGACGATACCACGGTCAAGGACTATTACCTGATCGGCCATGGCTGTATTGCGGACCTGATGACTGATCATTATAACCGTTCCTGATCCCTTTGCAAACTCTCTAACTGTCCCAAGGGCATTTGCTTCCGAAACAGCATCCATGGAAGAGGTTGCCTCATCAAGGACCAGTATTGCCGGTTCACTGTAAAGGGCGCGAGCCAGGGCAATTTTCTGTTTTTCTCCTCCCGAGAGCCCATCCCCGTTCTCACGTAGCATGGTGTTCATTCCTTCAGGAAAGTGTTCGAAAAGCTCATTAAGCGAAAGCTGTTCCGAAATCCTGAAAAACCTGTTCATATCTGTCCGGGTTCCGAACGATGTGATATTTTCAAGTATGGTACCCGAAAACAATTCGGTTTTCTGCTGCACTACGGCAATCTGCTTACGAATGGACCCGGGATGGATATATTCAATATTGGTACTTCCAATAAGTATCCTGCCGGAATTTATCCTGTACAGTTTCTGAATAAGATTTACAAGAGTGCTTTTTCCGCTTCCACTTTCACCTATTAAAGAGGTAATTTGTCCTAATGGGATAAGGCAGTTGAAATTACTGAGCAGGAATTCCCTGGTACCATACCGGAAACAAACATCCTGGAAATTGATATCGCCCAGCATGCTCCTATCAAGCCTGATCATGGGTTTTCCCGGGACCTCGCCTTCCAGGTCAATGATCTGGAAGAGACGGTCAGCGGCTATTACTGCTTCCTGTATACTCCGGTTCGCCTGGAGTAACTGGTTAAGGGGCTGTATCATATAAGCTGAAAGGGTATAGACTGACATTAGCTGACCGGGGGTTAGCTCCTGGTTCAGGGCAAATACCGAACCCACCCAGAATAAAACCACAGTACCCAGAGCTGAGAGGAATATACTGATCTCATTTGAAAATACTGCGGTTTTACCTGCTTTGTACAGATGATCCAGCAAACCTGCGAATTTAATTTCAGTCTTATTGCAGACGTAGTTTTCAAGGGACTGCAGTTTAACGGTCCTGTTTTGCCCGATGCTTTCGACAAAATGTGATTCAAGCCTGGCGCTGTTTTCCATAATATACCTCATGTACCTTTTATTGATTTTGTTAATAATTACATACATGAGTCCATATGCCGGCAGGAGGCATAGAATGATTAGTACCATACGCCAGGAGATCACCGAGATCACGGTGATGGTCAGTACCAGTACCAGGAGATTTAGCAGGATCTTAAAAGCAAGATCGTTAATGAACAGCCTGATCTTTACTGCATCATTAACCCGTGAGATAAGTTCCCCTGTTTTCATACGGTCGAAAAACTGCTGGGGCAGTTTCATCAGGTGAGCATAGTAGGAGATGACCAGGCCGGCATCTATCCTCTGACCGGTTTTCAGAATGAATATGTTCTTAAAGATGCCTATGCAAAAACGGGCTCCAATAATGAAAAGCATTAGCAGGCTCATCATCCGGAGCATTCCCAGGTTGTTGTCTACCAGGACAAAATCAATGATCTTTTGTACATACAATGAAGTACTGAGACCCAATAGGCTGTATAAAACCGCCCCGGCACCGGCCTGGATGATGATCTTCCGGTGTGGGTGGATCAGCTGCAAAAACCGGGAGGGAATTGATTTTTTATGGTTACCCGGACTGAAACCGGAATCGGGAGTGAGTAAGATCAGCACCCCGCTCCATGTTTCTTCAAATTCCTTAATCGGTCTCGTTTCCACCCGGCCTGTGGCAGGATCCATCAGGATTATCTTACGGTCAGTAATCTTGTATATCACAACAAAATGCTGCAACCCGCCGGGCATATTCATGTGAGCGAT
This sequence comes from uncultured Bacteroidaceae bacterium, assembly GCA_964540005.1. GTDB lineage: Bacteria > Bacteroidota > Bacteroidia > Bacteroidales > SM23-62 > CAZILN01. The sequence continues at coordinate 9,169 of CAZILN010000267.1, forward strand.
CGAAGGCCTGGGAATGTGGGGTATGCTTTCCCTGGATCCCCTTACAGCTTTAGCCTGGAAGCCCAGTTTCTGAGCTGCTTCGACCATACCCAACAGATTGGTTCCCCTCTGATCGGTGGAAGCCATCTGCCTGATCCTTGAAATGGGCATATGCAGGCCGTAATGGGCTGCAACGGATGCCAGGCAGGCCGCCCCGCAGTCTGTCAGGTCGTGTTGTTTTACATAAACGGACCTCTTCATACTTACTGTTTTCACTTATCCCTTAATGATCATACGGGAGCATTATCGCAGTGAAAACAGGAAATTTTTCAAAAAGACTGATAAAGAATTGTGGGTGAGGGTTTGAAAAGTTTATTTATGGCAATCCGTTGTATAATACAGATTCGGACTACCGGCCGTATAAACCTCAAGCCCGTCAGGAGGAAATGGCATTTCCCACACGCAGACCTTATATAAAGCAGGCATAGTCATCAGATATAAACTTGTTAAGGCAGTATTATTAGAAACATCAAGACTGGTTAGTTCATTGACGTCGCAGTTCAAATATTCTAAGGCAATGTTATTAGTAACATCCAGACTGGTCAAATAATTAAAAGAAACATGGGATTTTATTAAAAAGATACCGCAGTTTAAGTATTTTAGATCAGTGCATTGTGATACATTGAGAGCGTTTAATCCACATCCACGACAATCCAGATATTTCAATTATTTGCGTTAATTATTGATTAACCTTAGAAGCCTTATGATAATGAAACCGTTTAAGTCATGAAAAAGATTACTGGCTAGTTCTCCATACCACATACCATATAAATATTTATTGCCAAGAAGATTATGATACGGTTCTTGACTCAACTTTCTTAACGATGGGATCCGGAAATAGATGACTGGAAAGTTTGGAGAATAAGTACATGAAAGGGAGGTAAAGGTTAGCTGTTTGATGCCGGGACCGGCCTGATCCATCTGTCGGCACGGTCAAACAGGATCTGCAGTATGGTCCTTCTACTTAAGGAAAACCTGGCAGTGCAGGTCATTCCCTGTTTGAGCTGTGCCGTAATATCATTGCGCAGTCGCATCACATTGTCATCCAGCCGGCATTTTATCCTGAAAACCGGCATGTCATTCATAAACATTACATCATGTGAGATTTCATAGATCCTGCTGTATGCAGCTCCCCATTCCCTGTAATTATATGCATCAATCAGTATCCTGGTCTCCTGTCCGGGATACATGGAACCGGCTTTTCCGGCTGGTATATAGATCTCTGCGATCAGGCTGGTATCCGGACTGATTGTCAGTACAAGCTGGTTAGCAGTGAGG
>CAZILN010000268.1:0-11614 GCA_964540005.1 uncultured Bacteroidaceae bacterium
TGGAGGAACCACCTGGGCGGATAAATCCGGGAACCTGCCTGACATGCCTGTCAGATGGGCCGTTTTTTCACCCTCCGTGGAAAAGGGTGTTGTGCTGGCTACCGAACTGGGGGTCTGGTACACCGACGACATTAACGCAGATGAGGTATCATGGAACCAATCCGTATCAGGAATACCAAATGTTAGGGTTGATATGCTCCGGTCAAGAAATGTGGATGACAAGGTATTGGCTGCCACACATGGCAGAGGATTGTTCCTGAGTTCTTCAGCAGAAGGCACCGGGGAGGCAACTGCCGGCCATGAAGGTATCAGCGTTTTTCCCAATCCCGGACAGGCTGCCTTTATGGTGGATGTGACAGGTTTGTTGAAGGGACCCGGACACTTACGTTTGTATGATATATCGGGCAGGCTGGTGAAAGACATGGAGGTTGTCTTTGCCGGTCAGCCTGAATCATTTGTATTGGATCCCGGACCATCTGTGAAACCGGGTACCTACCTGCTCACCTGCACGGCGGGCGATTCCGGGTACCAGGAAAAGCTAATAATTCAGTAAACCAGCACCGGCTTAAAACGGAATTATCACCTCCTTAATACACAATATGCATGGGGATAACATAGAATAATAATTAATTTTAAAAATTTCATACCTTTCAATTATGGTTTCAAACGAAGACAAAATCAAACATGCTTTCAAGGAAAGGACATGGAATGAGATCAAGAGCGAGGATTCCTGGAGAATATTCAAGATAGTATCGGAATTTGTGGAGGGTTTTGAAAAACTGTCCCGCATCGGACCGTGTGTCTCGATCTTTGGCTCGGCACGTACCCAGCCTGACAACAAGTATTTCAAGCTTGCCGAAGAGATCGCCTACCTGCTGACCCAGAACGGGTATGGTGTTATAACAGGCGGCGGTCCGGGCATCATGGAAGCTGCCAATATGGGTGCCAAAAGGGGACAGGGGCGATCGGTGGGGATCAATATAGCATTGCCCTTTGAGCAGGAAGCCAACCTCTTTATTGATCCGGATAAGCTGATAACCTTCGATCATTTCTTTGTGCGCAAGGTGATGTTCATGAAATATGCCCAGGGTTTCATTGTTCTGCCCGGGGGATTCGGAACATTTGACGAATTATTTGAGGCTATTACGCTAATCCAGACTCAAAAGATCGGCAAGTTTCCTATAGTCCTGGTAGGCAAAAACTACTGGGAGGGCTTGACAGATTGGATCAAAAAAGTGATGCTTGAGCAGGAGAAGACCATCAGTTCCGAGGACCTTGATATTTTTGTTTCGGCGGATACTGCCAAAGAAACGGTGGAACATATCAATTCCTTCTATTCCAAATACATGCTCAGCCCGAATTTTTAAGCCGTAACTGTTTAAAACTTCAGGGATAATACGATCGGCTTTTTGTTAATTAAAGAATATATTTATACTTTTATTCACAAAACATTGATATTCTTATGGTTAAACGAATGAAGTCTCTGCTGTTGCTGATGTTTGTTCTCACTTCGGGGATATATGCTCAGACAGCTATAGACATAAACATGGATCTGCCTGCTGAAGTTGAGGCTGGTAAGTCCTTCATTGTCAGTATACAGCTCCAGAAAGGAGCCCTCGAGGAATTCAGCAGGTTTCAGCAGGAACTGCCCGAGGGATTGACTGCAGAGCAGATCAGTTCCGGGACGGCTGATTATAGCTTTGAGAAGCAGCGTATCAGGTATATCTGGCTGAAATTACCGCCTGAAGAGCTGATTAACCTGTCCTATAAGGTCAATGTTCATCAGCGTTTGAAGGGCAGCTTCAGCCTTGATGGTGAATTCTCATATGTAGAAGAGAATGAAAGAAAGATGGTGGATGTGGGCACCGACCTGGTTACCATCATTCCCTCTCCTGATATAACTGCAGATCAGCAGGTGGATATTGCAGATTTCGGACGGGTTCTTGCAGCAGAACAGGCAGCCGGACAATCACAGCAGGAAATTAGCTGCATAAGGCAGACCCCTTACCTGTCTGGTAATGCTAACGACCTTATGGTCAATCTGTTGGTTTATAAAAAGGACCTGGATAAGTTTGCCAAGATCGAGGAGCGGATCCCCGATGGATTCGAGGCAAAAAGTATGGAATCCAGGGAAGCCATATTTACCTTCCAGGATGGAGTGGCCAAGTTCGTCTGGATGAACCTTCCTGCGGAACAAGGCTTTAGAATAACCTACCGGCTGGTGCCGGTAAAGGAAATGACCACGCAGGGACTGACAATTACCGGAGTACTATCATATATTATTGAAGGACAGAATATCAATGTCCCCATCAGGCAGGAAAATGTAGATCTGAGTTCGGTGGATGAATCCACTGTTGATCAGCTCATTGCCCGGATTGAAAGCGGGCAGGCAGCAATGGCCGGAACAGCTGATCTGCCTGAAACCCTGTCGCCCGGCGGTACTGCTGCAGTGCAGGATGAGCAACCGGTATCTGAGACTACTGAGCGGATAGCTGAAACCACTGAACCGGAAGTAAAACAAACGGGATCCCGGCCTTCTGTTAAAATACCCGCCGCCCTCCAGCTTGCCGTTATAGACGGGATCTACTACCGCATCCAGGTAGCTGCCTTTAAGAAACAGAAAGATCCGGGTGAGATCCCTGGAAGCAACCAACTGGGAAGACCGGTAAAGATCGAATACCACCAGGGATTGTATAAATACACTATAGGACCCTTTAATACCTATAATGATGCCAGCGCCTACAAGGAGGAATTGCTTGAGAGCAGTAAAGTCCGTGATGCTTTTGTTACGGCATACCAGAACGGGATAAGGATGAGTGTCCCCAAGGCTATGTCGCTCAACAACGGCAGGTAATGGTATGATTATTTCAGGAACAGATGAAAAAAAGGCTGATATATATATTCATATCCGTCCTGGCCCTGGGCCTCAGCCAGCTTGCCAGCTCACAGGACGAATTTGACAGCCTTCTTATCAGGGAAATAGTAGTCCAAAATCCTGTATATAAACCGGTCCTGGGCTTTGGAGCCGGTATCACCAATTTTTACGGAGACGTTCAGAACAATTATATAAATAACATGGTCGGGAAGTATGGTTTCCGGGCCACTATCAGCACTTTCCTGGACAGCAAGAGGAGCCTGATCGGTAATTTTCACCTGATCTATGGATCGCTGACAGGTAATGAAAGGGATCTTGAGAACCTTGAAAGGAATTTGAATTTTCAATCCGATATTATAGTTTTCGGTCTGAACCTGGAGTATAATTTTACGCACTTTTTCACCAACCCGGAGCCGGTCCTTCGGCCTTTTGTTTCTGCAGGCATAGAGAATATATCTTTTGATTCCAAAGGCGACCTGTTCTATAAAAACGATTCTGTTAAATATGAGTATAACTACTGGCCGGATGGCACCATAAGGAATATTGACTGGAAAGACAGAAACCTTGAAACAAGCATTACACTCACGCGTGACTATAGTTATGAAACGGACCTGAGGGAACTTCAGGGAGAAGAATATGAAAACTATACCAAGAATACCTTTGCCATACCTGTTGACCTGGGTATAGACTTTCATGTAACCGAAAGGGTAACAATGAGGCTGGGTACCTCACTCCACCTTACTTTTACGGATTTTATAGATAATGTCGGCTGGGAAGGTACCCGCATAACGGGTGATTTCACCAATGACAATTTTAGCTATACCTACCTGACCATGCACCTTGATCTCTTCTCAGCCCCCAGGGTAATTACCGAGGAACTGATGTTTGCCGAGCTGAGTGAATATGATTACGATATGTTTGAAGATGAGGATGCTGATGGAGTCTTTGATATCGCAGACGATTGTCCTGGAACACCCCCTGGAATTGAAGTGGACACACTGGGTTGTCCTTATGACGATGATGATGACGGGGTGCCGAATTACCTGGACAGGGAAAAGGATACTCCCGGGGGAGCATTTGTGGATGATGACGGGATAACAATAAACGAGGACGAATTGATCGCTCTCTTCAATTTCCCGGATGCGGTCCCCAGGTCTCAGCTTCACCTGTACCTTGAAGGGATTTTTGCAGAGGCTGACCGCATGACCCTGGCTGAAATGCCCGAAAAATTCCACACCCTTGACCTGGATGGTGACGGGTACCTGAGTTTTAATGAAATGCTGTCCTCTATAGATGCCTTCTTTGACTTTCAGACCGACCTCAATTCAGAGGATGTATACAGCATCATCAATTTTTTCTTTAAGCAGTAAACTGCTTCTTTTAATCCATATTAAAAATATTCTTTATATTTTCAGCTGTCGAAATCATGAAAAAATTAGTTATTGCAAATTATAATGCCAGATTAGCCATGAGAAAGATTCTTGCTTTAAGCCTTCTGCTAGCACTTTTTGGGAGTTGCGGGACTGTCTATGAAGGAGAACTGACAGGAGTACCCGGAAGACCAAGGTATTTTGATCAGGTACCTGTTGGTATGGTCCTGGTGCCGCAGGGAAGCTTCAACATGGGCCCGGCAGACGAGGATGTTTCCTTTGCCCAGAACACATTTACCAAAACAGTAACCGTTCAGCCGTTTTATATGGATCATACAGAGATCACCAATAATGAATACAGGCAGTTTGTTTTCTGGGTCAAGGATTCACTGCTTCGCGAACTGATAGGGGAAGTCCTTGAGGATGAATTCCGGATTATTACTGATGAATTCGGCAATGACCTGGAAGAAGATCTCTATGGCAGGACCTACAGGCTGAATTGGGATGAACAGCTGAATATGTCAAAGTTAAAGGAAAACGAGGATGTGAGGCAGGCTGTTGAGAACCTGTATTACGCCAAAGAAGACAGGTTTTTCGGACGCAAGGAGATCAATGTGCATAAACTTAATTACAGGTATTTCTGGCTGGATCTTCAACAGGCCGCCAAAAAGAAGAACGCCTATCAGAACAATTTCAACGAGGATATTGCTGATCTTAGCGGGGAACCCGGACAATATAATGGTACGGTCATTGATCAACAGGGAAACGAAATCCCTATTGAAGGACGCCGTTCATTCATCCTCAGGGATGTCGTGAATGTATACCCCGATACCCTTTGCTGGATCCGCGATTTTACCTATTCCTATAACGAACCCATGGCCACCATGTATTTCTGGCACCCTTCTTATGACGAGTATCCTGTTGTAGGCGTTAGCTGGAAGCAGGCACAGGCATTCTGTGTCTGGCGGACAGAATTACTGAATAATTACCTCGCCTCCAGCGGTGATTATTTTGTTCAGGATTACAGGCTTCCCTCTGAATCGGAATGGGAATGGGCTGCCCGGGGTGGTCCTCCCAATCCTTTAGGGGACGGTCATCCTAATTCCATGTATCCCTGGGGAGGTGTGTATACCAGGAACAGGGATGGTTGTTACCTGGCAAACTTCAAACCGGTCAGGGGTAATTATGCTGTTGACGGTGCCGTTACAACAATGGCTGTCTCAAGCTATGCCCCTAACGAACTCGGCCTTTATGATATGGCCGGTAATGTTGCCGAATGGACAGCCAACGCCTATGATGAGTCGGCCTATTTTTTCTATCACGACCTGAACCCGGATTATAAATACAATGCCACCAGCCAGGATAACCCGGTAATGAAAAGAAAAGTCATCAGGGGCGGTTCATGGAAAGATATTGCCTTCTACATCCAGGTCAGTTCCCGGACCTACGAATATCAGGATACTGCGACTTCCTATGTAGGTTTCAGATGTGTCCGTTCATATCTTGGCAATAACATGATAATCCCGTAATTAAGCTTGTAAATTGTCAGTACTCGGACTTCGATTTGTTACCTGATTTTTTTCAGCCGGTCAAGGTCCCTCTTCATGTCTTTCTGTTTCATGGCCTCCCGCTTATCGTACTGCCTTTTACCACGGCCAAGGGCGATCTCCAGCTTGGCCAGGCCCCGCTCGTCAATGAATACCCTCAGAACAATTATGGTAAAGCCCTTTTCCCTTACCCGTTTCTCAAGTTTGTTAAGTTCTTTCCGGTTGAGCAGCAGTTTGCGGTCGCGATACGGCTCATGGTTGTTATATGAAGCCTGGTCATATTCAGATATCCTCATCCCGGTGACCCATAACTCGTTGTTCCTGAAAATGCAATAGCTGTCTGCCAGGCTGGCTTTACCCATCCTGATCGACTTGATTTCTGTTCCGGCAAGCTGTATGCCGGCTATATGCTTCTCCAGGATCTCGAAATCGAAGTACGCCTTTTTATTCTTTATGTTGATCTTGTTATTCATGGATCAGTATCGAGCTGCAAAGATAATATTTTATGCTACGCATCCATCCCCGCAATAATTCCATCTTCCTGACGGAAAGTAATTACCAAAACCTATTTATTATGAAGAAAAACAATGTAATTGTAATCGTTGGACTGATCTCCCTTTTGCTGGCAGCCGGCAGTTACAGCCTTCAGGCCCAGGAAGATACCGATAAGAGGGCCAGGGAACTCGATCTTAAATTGCAGTTGCTTGATACAAAGCTTGAGCTGCTGGATTCCAAGATCGCCCTATGGGAAACCAAGCCGGAGGAACTCGATATGAGAATGCGGGAGATCGATAAACGCATACTGGATCTTGATTTCGACCCGGATGAGCTTAATGCGAAGATCCGGGAGATAGAATCCGAAATCATGGAAGTTAAGACAATGATTGTTCCCCTGGAATCGCCGGTCCCGGATTTCAGGGTTTACGAAGAGGAGTACACCCCGGTGTTTAAGTCGGCCATCATGCTCAACCCGGTGCGCCTGTTTGAAGGGACCTTTCATTTATCTTATGAGCGCCTGCTGACCGATAAGTTTTCAGTGAGTGTGTCTGCCCTGGCAACCTATGCCACACAGGAAGGCTTGACGAATTATTTTTTCACGAACCAGAAGTTTTCCTACTATGATTTTAGCTCCAGTTCATACCGGGATTATTCCGGTGAATCAATAGCGGGCGGAGGGATTATCCTGGAAGCCAAGAACTACCTGCTTGCCGATTTTCCCATGCACAGGAAGGCTCCGCTGGGATTGTATGCAGCGCCACAGGTCCTGTTTCGCAAGATCTACATCACCGGTGAGGAACAGGTGTGGGAAGTTGAAGAAGAAAAATGGGTGACAGAAGAGGTTAAACAGCGCCTGAATGTGCTTTCCTCCGGTGTCACGCTGGGTTATAAGATACCTGTGGCAAAGGTTCTGGTACTGGACTTTTTCGTAGGCGGTCACATCCGTCTGAGCAAATATGATAACAAAGCCGGATTGACAAAATACAGGAACTGGTATAACATTGATTTTTCAGGGGTGTTCCCAACGGCCGGGATTGCAATAGGGATATTGAAATAAGGCACGGGACAGAGGCTATCACTGGTAAGACACATCAGTCTCTGAGGAATTTTCCTTTCTGTCTCAGGAGCTTGAAATATACTACCTTTGTTTTAGGTACGCATGAACAGCAGGGAATCATACAATCTCATTACCATCCTTGGACCGACAGCTGTTGGTAAGACCGGGTTTGCTGCCCGGATCGCTGCGCAGCTGAACGGAGAGATCATCAGTGCAGACTCGCGACAGGTATACAGGGAAATGGATATTGCCACGGGTAAGGATTATGCTGATTACCTGGTCGATGGAAAGGCTGTACCCTGCCATCTGATCGATATTGTTGATCCGGGATACGAATACAATGTCTACGAATATCAGAAAGATTTTATCAGGAGCTTTGAAGATATCACCGGAAGAAAAAAGATGCCTGTGCTGTGCGGCGGCAGCGGACTGTACATTGAAGCAGTATTGAAAGGATATAAACTGATCAGGGTACCGGTAAATGCTGAAAGGCGGAAGGTTTTTGAGGAGATGAGTGACGGGGAACTTTCAGAACTCCTGGCTTCCTGCAAAAACCTGCACAACATTTCCGATACCAGCCAGAGAAAGAGGCTGATCAGGGCCCTGGAAATAGAAGAGTACTATAAGGATCACCCGGAAATCAATCTTGATTATCCCCGGATCAATCCCCTGCTGATTGGTTTGTCGGCTGATCGTGATGTCCGCAGGGCAAAGATCACAGACCGGCTTGCAAGCCGCATGGAGAACGGGATGGTGGAGGAAGCAAAGCGGCTGGTTGAAAAGGGCCTGGGTTATGACAAGCTGGTGTATTACGGACTGGAATATAAATACCTGGCTATGTATTTACAGGGACAACTGAATTATGAAGAGATGTTCGCCCGGCTGAATACTGCCATTCACCAGTTCTCAAAGCGGCAGATGACCTGGTTCAGGAAGATGGAGCGTGAAGGTTTCATAATTCACTGGATGGATGCAGACCTCCCTGTCGATGAGAAAGTGAAACAGGTACTGTCCTGGCTGGAAGGATCATTATAAGGTATTTTAGCCAATCTGGGTTCAAGCATGCCGGACTCCGGTCCTGCAAGACTCAGAACTTCCACTGGATGGAACTCAATAAAAATACCAGTGCAATGATGGTAAGGAAATTCAGGATGGTAATTATATAGTTATAGCTGATCCGTTTTTTCTTGAACCGGCGACGTATCATTATCCCGATATTGGGCAGGAAAAAGGCGATCAGTACGATAATGTAATATATGGCAGAGGTATTGACCTCCATGGCTTCTTCCTCGCTCACCGTATTATCTGCAAAAAAAAGGACCAGGTAAACGAATCCAAGGAATACGGCAAGGTACAGAAGGTAACTGAGCTTTATTGCGATGGTGGAGACCTTCCGCTTCCGGTGTACACGAAAGGGTTTGAGAATGATGACAGCAATTATAAAAATAAACAGGAATGTCGCAATAAAAATCAGGTGCAATAATAACTGGAAGAAGTTATTCATAATAAGGTAATCTGATTTCAGCCTAATTTACAAAAAAAACACACTCCTTACTTCAGCCACTTATCGAGCCACCCGAAGAACTCCCGCTGCCAGAGGATGGCGTTCTGCGGTTGCAGCACAAAATGTGACTCCCCCGGGAAAAACAGGAGCTTGCTTGGCACACCCAGCAACTGGGCTGCATTGAAAGCCTGCATGCTTTCTGTATAAGGGATACGGAAATCATACCCCCCGGTAATGATCAGAATGGGGGTATCCCAGTTCTGTACCGCCAGATGGGGAGAGAATTCATAGCTTTTCGGCTGGGGGGTTTCCCAGTAAGGCCCCTCGTAATCATGATTCACGAAAAACATCTCCTCGGTCGCAGCATACATACTCTCGAAATTGAATATCCCGCAATGGGAGATAAAGGCCTTGAACCGCCCCTCATGGTGACCGGCCAGCCAGAAAACCGAAAATCCGCCATAGCTTGCGCCTATGGAACCCAGGCGGTCCTCATCGACAAAGGGTTCTTTACTCAGCTCATCGATGGCACTAAAGTAATCCTTCATGTTCTGTCCCCCGTAATCCCCGGATATCTGTTCGTTCCACTCTGTTCCGAAGGTAGGCAGTCCGCGGCGGTTGGGGGCCACCACTATGTAATCATTGGCAACCATCATCTGGAAATTCCACCGGTAGCTGAAAAACTGGCTTACGGCACTCTGGGGCCCACCCTGGCAGTATAGCAGGGCAGGATATTTTTTAGCAGGGTCAAAGCCGGGAGGGTAGATGACCCAGACCAGCATGTCCTTGTTATCGGTTGTTTTGATCCATCGCTCTTCTATCGCGCCCATGGCAATGTTATCATAAATATGCCGGTTGGTAAATGTCAACTGGTTTTCCTCTCCTGTGGCAGGATCCACAGAGAAGATCTCCGTAGCCATATCCATGGCCATTTTCTCGCCAATGATAACATCCCCGGAGAGCCTGAAGGTATTGTAGTTGTGACGCCCGCTGGTGACCTGCCTGATCTCACCGCCGGCCATATCCAGGGCATATATCTGGTAGGTGGCATGTATGCCGGAGATAAAGAAGATCGTCTGTCCGTCATCACTCCAGACCAGGTGTTCTGCATCCTGGTCGAAATCGGTGGTCATATCCTTTTTTTCTCCCGATTCAAGATCCATAACAAACAACCTGTTTTTATCGGCCTCATATCCGGGTGTCTCCATGCTTTGCCAGGCGATAAACTTACCATCCGGTGAAAAAGCGGGTAAGATATCATAACCTGGCATTCCTTTGGTGATATTCTCGGTGCTTCCGGTAGCAAGATCATACAGGTAGATATCCGAATTGGTACTGACAGCGTATTCCTTTCCCCTCATTTTCTTACAGGTGTATGCTATTGTATTCCCATCCGGTCCCCAGGTGATCTCACCATCATCGAACCAGGGTGACATGGGGGCATCCCAGGGCTCATCCTTCATAATATCAGTGGCTTCTTCCATGTTTCCGTCAGTGTACGCAGCCCAGAAGATGTGGCTGTATTTATAGTCATGCCAGTCATTCCAGTGACGGTACATCAGGTCTTCCATGATCTTCACCTCCGCCAGGGGCAGGTCGGGATATATTTCGAGGGGAGTCTTATCCATTTTGACATCCATGGTAAAGAGTACTTTTGATCCGTCCGGACTGAATTCAAAACTGTTGATGTCCCCATCCACATCCGACACCTGCCGGTGTGCTGAACCATTCTGATCCATTTCCCACACCTGCATCTGTCCGGATGCCGCAGAAAGGTAGGCAATCCTTCCGGTAGCCGGGTTCCATTTGGGTGTATTGTATTTTCCATCGCTGCCAGTGATCTTTACAGGTTCACCGCCGGGCAGATCCAGCAAATAAATATCCCTGATGCTCTGGTTGCTTGTAGCATCGTACCAGGTAACGGTATACAGGACTTTACCCCCGTCGGGAGAAAGCTGCGACGATGATACACGGCCGAACATCCAGAGGATCTCAGGCGTCATAACTCCTGCATCGATCTGGGACTGGGTCAGACCGGGGAAGGTAAAATCGGCCTGGCTGGATTTATCCTGTTTGGAACAGGACAATAAACTTACGGACAGGATCAATAATCCTGAAATCAAAATTTTGTTCACAGGTATAAATTTTTGTAATTAATAATAAGTTATTTCTTCGAATGCTTTATTCCACAGGTTTCTTATTCAGCGCTTCGATAATCTTCCCTTCAAGTTCATCGGATAGCTCAGGATTATCTGTCAGCAGCTGTTTTACGGCATCACGGCCCTGGCCCAGCTTGGTTTCTGAATAGGAAAACCATGAGCCGCTTTTCTGTATCAGGCCGAGCTCAACTCCCAGGTCGATGATCTCTCCTGTCCGGGAAATACCCTGCCCGTAGATGATGTCAAATTCGGCTTTGCGGAAGGGAGGCGCCAGTTTGTTTTTCACAATTTTCACCTTGGTGCGGTTGCCCTGCACTTCTTCACCTTCCTTGAGCTGTGCCATACGGCGGATGTCCACCCTGACCGATGCATAGAACTTCAGGGCATTGCCTCCCGTGGTGGTTTCCGGGTTGCCGAACATTACGCCGATTTTTTCCCTGAGCTGGTTAATGAATACACAGGTAGTATTTGTTTTGCTGATGTTGGCTGTGAGTTTCCTGAGGGCCTGCGACATGAGCCTGGCCTGAAGGCCCATCCTGGAATCACCCATTTCACCTTCTATCTCGGCCTTCGGCGTGAGGGCTGCCACGCTGTCAATGACAAT
>CAZILN010000269.1:0-3797 GCA_964540005.1 uncultured Bacteroidaceae bacterium
GGTATTGCCATTATTATCATTCTCATATTACCTCCTGTTTTCCAGGAATATAAAATTGAATTACTGGACCAGGATAAGGATAAAGGATTGTATGAATACCTGGCGGCTGATCTGGATTCAGACGGTAACAGCGAATTGATACGACTCCATGAAAATGAAATAGGTGATCCTGCTATCGATGTATTTAATTACAATAATGAGATCATTGACCAGTGGAATTTCAAAGGGGCTATAGCTGGCAATAAAAATAAGGTAATCATTGCTGACCATGATTCAGACGGTAATTCTGAGATTTATGTATTTACAGTATCCTCAGATACGCTTTATTTGAATGGAATTGATCCGATGAATTCAAAGCGGTTTCTGTTTATCGAGCGGTATATTGATACCATGGCTCTTATTGAGGGTAAATATCAGTTGATAATATTTCCCGGACAGGCCTTTGACCTGGATGATGACGGTTATATGGAGATTATTTTTTCGGTATTTGCCGGGCATACCGAGTCCCCGAGAAAGTTGTATGCCTATAACGTCCGAAAAGATACATGCATAAACACTGAGAATGCAGGGAATTGCATCAGGGACCCTTTCCTGTGGGACCTTGATCAGGACGGGGAGACGGAAATTACAGGGTCTGTTATTGCTCGTGGCAACATTCATGATACTTCAGTTTACCTGCATGACCAGAATGCGTGGCTTCTGATTTATGACAAACAACTGCAGTTAAAGTACGAACCTATAGTATTCAGAAATTTTTATACTGGTGTTTTCCCGGCTCCATACAGGGACCAGGATCAAAACGGACTGCTGGTATTTACCCGTGAGAAACATCCTGACAGGACGGAATACTGGTTAAGGCTATATAATGGGGAAATGACCGAAATAGCCAAAAGACATATTGGCTATTCTGAACAAGGAAAGATAAAACGTTTCCTGTGGTTTGAAAGTAACGGTCAGTATCGGTATTTTGTATTTGATTTTTCAGGTGATTACTATCCCGTTGAAAATGATCTTAGCCTGGGTAATCCCATAAAGTTTGGAACAAACCATGGTGTTAATTCAATTCTGGACATTTCAGGAGACCACAGGGAAGAATGGATATTATCTGAAGGCATCAGTAATTCACTCGTTATTGCCAGTCCAGATCTGAAGGATATTACCAGTTTTAACCAAGATTTAGATAAGCTCGATGGACATATGAATGTTTCCGTTAAAAATAGGATCAATGGATCCCCTGAATTTATTATTCAGGCTGGGGAGGATATTTTAACATTCAGTTACTCGAAGAATCCATTATATTTCGCCCAGTTTCCAATTTATTTTGGCATATATTCCATACTTCTGGTTTTTATACTTGCAATCAGGAAGATCCAGAGTATACAACTGCAAAAGAAAGAAGAGCTGAAAAACAGGCTTATAGAGCTTCAGCTAAAAGCCATCAGGAACCAAATGGACCCGCATTTTACTTTCAATGCGCTGAATTCGATAGGCTCACTGATTTATAAAGAAGAAAGGGAACAGGCATATGATTACCTCAACAAATTTACCCAGCTGATCCGTTCAGTGCTTGTCAGTTCTGGTGAAGTTACCTGGAAACTGAAAGAAGAAGTTGATTTCATTAAACATTACCTTGAGCTTGAAAAATTCAGATTCAAGGAAAGATTTGAATATTCCATTGATATCGGTACAGGGGTAAATCAGGAACTGTTGATACCCCGGATGGGCATACAAACCTATGTGGAAAACGCCATCAAGCACGGGTTAAGGCATAGAGAAACCGGAGGTTTGATAAGAATTAATATGAAACAGAGTATTGACCACCTCAAGATAACAGTAGAAGACAATGGGATTGGCAGGGAAAAGGCTGCAAGAGACCCGGAGGATTCAACAGGGAAAGGACTTGAGATCATGAAAAACTTTTATGAACTTTATAACAGGATGAACAGGAAGAAGATATCATTTAATATTATTGATTTAGTCGACGAGAAGGTAGCTGCAGGCACCAGGATCGAGATTCACATTCCTATTGAAACAGTAAATCAGTGATCAAAATAATTTTGTCATGAATCACAGAAATATCTCAGTATTGATTGTCGATGACGAACCAGAAGCCAGGGAACTGTTAAGAGATCTGCTACATGAAATACCTGGTGTGAAAATAACAGCCATGGCCAGTAATGTTGACGATGCAGTTGAACTCTTTAGCTTACATAACCCGGAAGCTGTTTTACTAGACATTCAGATGCCTGACAAAAGCGGTTTTGATTTTATTAACGCGATACGTAAACTAGGTTATTCTCCGGATATCATCTTTACTACTGCTTATGATCAATATGCCATTCAGGCCATAAAGGCTTCTGCTTTCGATTACCTTTTAAAACCGGTGAACCGGGAAGAGCTGAAAGCATCAATTCAAAGACTCTCTGAGAGGAGCACCGAACCTGACCTGATACAAAGGATGGAAAGCCTGATTGAAATGGTGAGCAGAAGTGGGAAAATTAAGTTCAATGTACGAACTGGATATGTTTTCCTCAATTCAGAAGATATTATCTACATTGAGGCTGATGGTAATTACTCAATAATCCATCTCATCGATGAAAAAACTGATACTATTACAGTCAGTCTGGGACAAATATCCCAATACCTCCCGGGAGATCAATTTTTCAGGATCAGCCGGTCAGCCATTATTAACCTGCAATACCTTGCCAAAATAGACCGAAAATCACTTACCTGTGAATTAAAAGCTGATAAGCCATATCGTCTGCATATTACGAAAAGGCATATACGGGAATTAGGTAAAGAAAAGGATTTATAAATCTGATTCATACAACCGGAGTAACCGTTCATCCGGATATACTGCCCTTTAGATAAATAAGCCATCCGGTTCTTGACATTTGCATAAACTTAGGGTTAATTTTAGTCATGCTGACTTAAATGAATTCCCACTATGATAGAGATTTATAACCTCGAAGGACAAGCCGTATATAAAAGGAATATTGCAGGCACTCACCCCAACCTGATACGAATCCTTGATCAAAAACTTCCCAAAGGGGTGTATTTCATAAAAATCAAATCAGTCGAGAAGGACTATCAGGAAAGGTTAATCATTTCTTAAGCTATTAAGCTGGCGACCAGTTAGAATGGTCTTGTGTGTGATCTGATTGTAATACCTGCCTTCCTTTATACACCAAACTGATTTCATTATTCTGTTTATTGATTCCCTCATACAATAAGTTCTTGAATTACCAAAATAATCCGGATAAGGCGTTAACTTATAATCAATTAGACCCAAAGTTACACAGAAATTTATTTCATATTCATTATTATTTATTTAATAAACTAATGACCATAATAGTAAAAAGATTTATACCAATCTTACTCCTTGGATTAAATTCAATTATAACTTTTTCTCAGATTTCTTTGTATGATAGTTTGAAATTATATTATCCATTTAATGGGAGTTCGATTGATGAAAGTGGATATAGTCATACTGCAACTGTACATGGTGCAACGTTGGTTACTAACCGGTTAGGTGATGCTGAAAGTGCTTATTTTTTTGATGGGATCAATGATTTTATCGATTGTGGAGATATACTTGATGACGTGTTTACAAATGACTTATTTTCAATTTCATTATGGTTTAAGACAGATGATATAAGCCAAGGAGCATTACTCATATCCAAACGAGACGGTACTGGTTTAAATTCAGATGATATGTTTGGTTTATGGATTTCCAGTGGTATTATATTTAGTGTTTCTGACAATGCTGATCAAGATGCAACTCTCAGGTATTCTCT
>CAZILN010000270.1:0-27238 GCA_964540005.1 uncultured Bacteroidaceae bacterium
GAAGCCTATGTTTCAAGGTTCCAGCAGACTTCCGCTGAAGCCAGTGCCGATGAAAAGTGGCAGCTTATTGAACGGATCTATAAACTTGATGAATGATCATTGACGCACATCATCACCTCTGGCAATTCAATCCGGAAGAATATAGCTGGATGGATGAATCCATGGACATCCTGAAGCGGGATTATATGCCCGTAGACCTTGAGGGGCAGCTGGCCGGAGCAGGTGTTGCCGGGACCGTAGTCGTACAGGCGCGGCAGAAGATCGAGGAAACTGCCTGGTTGCTGGGACTTGCTGAAGAATATGATTTTATTAGAGCTGTGGTGGGCTGGGTTGATCTCAGGTCAGAAGAACTGGAACAGCAGCTGGAAAGTTTTGCGGAACATCCAAAAATGGCCGGGGTACGGCATGTCATACATGATGAACCGGATGATGATTTTATGCTTGGGTCTGCCTTTGTGAAAGGCATTGAAAAACTCCAGAAATACGATCTCAGCTATGACCTGCTCCTGTTTTCAAAGCACCTGACAAGAGCGGCTGAGCTGGCCACTATGTTTCCTGAGCAGCGCTTTGTTCTGGATCATATTTCCAAGCCTTTGATCAGGGAGGGAATACTGGAGCCCTGGGAGGATGATCTTGCCCTCCTGGCATCCTGTCCGAATGTATGGTGCAAGATATCCGGAATGATTACCGAAGCAGATCATAAGCACTGGAAATTTGAGGATTTAGCTCCCTATATGGATGTTGTAGTCGAGGCTTTCGGAACTGACCGTATTATGCTGGGGTCGGACTGGCCCGTATGCCTGCTGGCAGGAGAATATGGCGAGGTGATGAATATTGGCATCGGGTACTTCTCAGATTTCAGCAAACAGCAGCAAAGCAGGATTTTTACTGAAAACTGCAAAACATTTTATAATATAGAATGAAACTTACTCAGAAGAAACCACTTGGGAGAACCGGCCTGTTCGTCCCACCCATTATTTTCGGGACCAGCTACCTGGGTAACCTCTATACGGCCCTGCCTTTTGAGAACAAACTGGCATTGATGCGCAGGTGGTTTGAATGTACTGAAAAACCTGTAGTAATTGATACTGCGGGTAAATACGGGGCCGGACTCGCCCTGGAAGTGATAGGGCGGGGTCTCAGGGATCTGGGCATTGCCCCGGAAGATATCATCATCAGCAACAAACTTGGCTGGTACCGGGTACCCCTGGAGGCCGATGAACCTACTTTTGAACCAGGTGCCTGGATCGGGCTGGAACATGATGCCACCCAGACCTTCAGCTATGATGGGATCATTAAATGCCATCAGCAGGGTAATGAATTGCTGGGAAGCACCTACAAAGCTGATGTGGTATCCATCCATGATCCGGATGAATATCTTTTCGCAGCTGAAGATGAAGATGACAGGAAGAGGAGGTTTGGTGAGATACTTGAATCCTACCGTGCCCTGTTTGACCTGAAACGGAAAGGGGAAGTAAAGGCTGTCGGGATAGGGTCCAAGGACTGGCACACCATACAGGAACTGTACGAACATGTGCCCTTTGACTGGGTCATGATAGCTAACAGTTTTACCATATATAAACATTCCATGGAGTTGCTGGACTTCCTCGATCAACTGTATATGGACGGCACAGGCATCATTAACTCGGCAGTTTTTCACGGGGGATTCCTGACCGGCGGACAATTTTTTGATTACCATGAAATAAAAGCGGATTCTGAAACGGGTAAACTTATTTACCCATGGAGGGCCAGGTTTAGTGAGATCTGCCAAAAGCATGATGTTTTGCCCGGTGATGCCTGCATGCATTTCAGTATGTCTCATCCGGCCATTATCAGTATTGCACTGAATACAAGTAAACCGGACAGGATGAGCAGGAACGTAGAGATCCTTCAGCGCACTATTCCGAATACCTTCTGGGAAGAGATGCAATCTGAGAGATTGATTGATCCGGACTATAAATACCTGTAGGAGCTCACCAACACTGGATGGAAACAAAAATGAAGACAGTAATAATAGATAAACCGGGTAAGATCAGCTGTGTTGAAAGGGATAAACCTTCAGCCGGCAGTGGAGAGATCCTGGTAAAATTAAAATATGTAGGATTCTGTGGATCTGACCTCAGCACCTACCTGGGAATAAATCCTATGATTCAGTATCCAAGGGTACCAGGTCATGAAATTTCAGCCGAAATCGAAGCCATTGGAAAGGAAGTCCCGGAGGGATTCAAAGCAGGCGAAGCAGTTACAGTAGTACCCTACACGAATTGCGGCCGTTGCCCCTCCTGCCGGCGTGGAAGGGAGCATGCCTGTCAGTTCAACCGGACCCTTGGTATTCAGCGGGACGGGGCAATGCAGGAATATCTGGCCATTCCCTGGCAAAAAGTTTTAAAAGCCCCGGCCCTGTCTGACCTGGAACTGGCCATGGTGGAGCCACTGACTGTTGGGTTCCATGCCGTTGAGAGAGGCCGGGTTACTGATTCGGATATAGTTGTTGTGATGGGATGCGGGATGATAGGCGCAGGAGCTCTTGCAGGATCGGTCCGTAAGGGAGCCACGGTCATTGCGGTAGATATTGACGATCATAAGCTGGAGCTGGCAAAAGAACTGGGTGCCGGACATACTATTAATTCAACCTCTCAGGACCTGCATGAATACCTCAATGAACTGACTGGTGGCGATGGTCCTGATGTGGTTATTGAAGCGGTTGGCAGTGCTGTAACATACAGGGCGGCTGTCGATGAGGTGGCTTTTTCGGGGAGGGTGGTGTGCATAGGCTATTCAGCACAGGAAGTATTATTACCTGTTAAATTTTTTGTTCAGAGAGAACTGGATATTATGGGTTCCCGCAATGCCACCGGGGATGATTTCAGGGCGGTGATAGCCTATCTCAGCCAGGGCACTTTTCCTCTGGAAAAAATGATCACCAGTGCAGTTACACCGGATGAGGCTGCTGCTGCCGTAAAGGGATGGGCAGAAAATCCCGGGAAGGTGATGAAGATTTTGGTGAAGCTGGACTGATTGAAGCTGGACTGAGACCTGGCAGGATCAATATACTATTGCCTGCCTTTTCATATAGAAGCTTATGTCCAGTTTGCTATTGCAAAACACAACAGAATGAAGCGGACATGAAGAAATTACTTTTCCTGATATTGACCACAGTCCTGGGAAGCATAGTAATTTTTGCACAGGAGGAGGGAGATATGCCCGGATCGCCTGATGCCGACGGCCGCATTGTTAGCGGCAGGACAGCTTCCTATCATTATCATTCCTACATGTTCTCATCCGATTTGTCTGATTACCACCATGCCCCTGCAGAATCGGTAGAGGATTTCAAGGATATGAAATACGGCATCAGGGTTCACTGGGGGATCTATTCCCACTTTATGGGCGAATCATGGATCCTGAAAAGGCGCGATCCTAAAGATCCCGGCAGAATGAATGACCTGCAGGAACCCGATTATATGGGATATTACCATGGTATCTATAAATCATGGTATCCAGGGGCATTTGATGCCTCAGCCTGGGCAAGGATATTCAGGGAAAGCGGCTTCAGGTTTTTTGTTTTTACTACCAAGCACCATGATGGATTTTCCATGTTCGATACCCGGTATAAGGTAAAAAAGACCTGGGATTTTTTCGGGGAGGATGCCGGTAGGATCATAGATTGTGATCTTCACTACAGCATTATGGAGACACCCTTTAAGCGGGATGTTACTGCAGAACTGGTGGAGGCTTGCAGAGAGCAGGGTTTAATGGTGGGACTGTATTACTCACATCCCGACTGGTTCGATGCGGATTTCAGGCTGGATCGCAATAATCCGTTTCAGGACAAAAGCTATTCACCGCAAACGGATCCTGAGGGCTGGAAGCGTTTTACAGAACGTCATGCCGGACAGCTAAAGGAGTTGCTTACCAATTACGGAAAGATAGACATGTTATCCCTTGATATGAGCTTTGATGAGACAGCCTGGCCTCACATGGAAAAAACAATACGTGAGCTGAGGGCGATCCAGCCGCAGTGTATGTTTCGCTGGCGTGGCATCGGCCCATACGGGGATTACCACACACCGGAAAGTTATATACCTGGTGAGGAGGACATGGGAACCATGGCATGGCAGGTGATCCATCCTATGAACAACCGCCTGAACTTCAGTTATGAACCGGATCCGGACAGGCTGTATGACGGAAGCTGGATCGTAAAAAACCTGGTTGATATTGTTTCCAAGGGGGGAAACTTCATGGTGGGGGTGGGTCCTGACAACACGGGAGCATTCCATCCGAAAGTCCTGGAAGCCCTTGAATACGCCGGCGAATGGTTGGAAGTAAACGGGGAGGCCATTTTTGCCACACGGCCATGGACCGATTATAGTGAAGGAGAAACGGTTAGATTTACGCGCAGCAAGGATAATAAAATATTGTATATCCATTCGATGGCCTGGCCCGGTAATGAATTCACATCAGCACTGGTTAAACCGGTTAAGGGCAGTAAGGTGGTAATGCTGGGTGTGGAAGAACCCCTGGCATGGAAAATGGAAGGAGGGAATCTTGTTATCTCCATTCCCGGATATTTGCAGGAAGCAGATAAAAGGCCCTGCAAGCAGGTATATGTATTTAAGGTTCAGATTGAATGATAATCATAATAAATAATGCAAAATGAAACCTGTGAGTAAACAGTTCATGAAAACAATCCTGCTGATTACAGTAGTACAATTTTCTCTTCAGACAGCCAGCTTTTCACAGCTTCAGGGCGATAAGGAACAATTAATGATCTCAATGCAGGAGAGGGTCTATAATGATCCGGATATTGTTCCCGGGACTTTAATAGTCAGAACGCAGCAGTGGAAGCCGGAAGAAACGGCTGTAATCGTATGTGATATGTGGGATACCCACTGGTGCAAAGGAGCAGCTGCCAGGGTAAATGAGCTGGTTGGGCCAATGAATGAAGTGCTGAAGATTGCCAGGGATAAGGGTGTCTTCATTGTGCATGCCCCCTCAGATATTGTTGATTACTATGAAGGGACACCACAGCGAGCTCTGGGAAAATCCCACCCTGATAAAGAGGCTGAAAGGATCATCAGCTCTGATAAACTGCCGGCAGAGGCTGGAGTGCCATGGCCCCTGGATCAAAGTGACGGTGGCTGTGACTGCAAGGAGAAATGTAAGGAGGGCCCTCCCTGGCCCTGGACCAGGCAACATGAAGCCATTGATATAATGGAGGGTGATGCCATCAGTGTTTCCGGGATTGAACTGGCCGGGCTGTTCAGGGAAAAAGGGATCAGAAATGTGATCATGGTGGGCGTCCATACCAATATGTGCGTGGTTGACAGGCCATTCGGACTTAGGAATATGGTAAGGCTGGGCATGAATACCGTCCTGATCCGTGATATGACAGATGTCATGTATAACCATGAAAAGCCTCCCATGGTTTCACATTTTACAGGGATCACCCTGATGTGCGAGTATATCGAAAGCTATATCTGCCCTACCATGGTATCGACAGATTTCACCGGGAAAACACCTTTCCGTTTTGCCGCCGATGACAGGCCACCGGCAGATCAGTAGATCATACAGTCTGAAACTTCAGTGATCGGCACATTATTTATTTACAATATTGACCTCGTAGGTCCCTGTTGTATAATAGATGTTTCTGAGGGGAGTATTGATGCCTGCAAATATCTTTACGGTAGTTTTTGTGGATTCTCCCCTGGCAACGAAAAAGGGGATCTCACCAACCCCCTCCCGGGTTGGGATATCGGCCGTAAGTGTATCACCGGCACTATCAATTATTGTCTGCTGGAACTTTACACTTTTTGTATGATTTGACATATGGAACCTTAGGAAATACCTGTCCGGACTGTTTTTTTCTGGTTTAATAAAAACGATCTCCGGGTAATCTGTAATCAATTCACCGGCTTCTGTATATTCCTTCATTCCAAGTTCCTGTTTTCCCTCACTGAAAGTAATCTCTGCCATTAGTTTGCCAGAGGGGTAGTACTTCTTCCTGATCCCATGTTCTTCTCCATGCTTGAAGGGGGTAAGCTGGTATATGTTTCCATCCTCATAATACCAGATAGATTCTCCGTGTTTTTTCCCGTTTTCATACGGGGTCATGATCTTAAGTCTCCCGTTATCATAAAAATACCTGGAGGGACCGTGCCGGATCCCGTCAATATGAGAGATCTCTGATTCCAGGACTCCCAGTTCATTATAATTCTTTTTGACCTGCACCTGATCAGCATTTCCCTTCCTGCTTCCATCGCCACAGGAACAGAAAAATAGCATCATGGTTAAAAGAAAAAGACCCGGAATTTTTATTGCTTTCATAAAATAACTGATACTTTTAGCTTACTAATTTACGAATAAGAAAATGAATAAGATGTTTACTATTATTACTTCCCGGTTCATAAGTATTCTGCTGTTGCTTTTAATCCTGCAGGCATGCGCTCCTGACAAACCTGATAATACACAATGGAACATAGCTGATAACCAGCTTCTGACAGATTGGGCGCAGGATGTCTCTCCGGCAAATGCGCTTCCTGAATATCCACGTCCCCAGCTGGTACGTGAAGAATGGATAAATCTTAACGGACTGTGGGAATATTCGATTACAGATACTGCCGAAGGAATACCTGAAGACTGGAAGGGACACATCCTGGTTCCCTACGCGATTGAATCAGCACTATCCGGTGTCGG
The DNA here is from genome assembly GCA_964540005.1 of uncultured Bacteroidaceae bacterium. Taxonomy (GTDB): domain Bacteria; phylum Bacteroidota; class Bacteroidia; order Bacteroidales; family SM23-62; genus CAZILN01. Next base: position 6,694 of record CAZILN010000270.1, read on the forward strand.
GCAAAAAGTCGGAACCGCGAACAGGCTCTGGTACAGGAGGACCTTTAACTTACCCGGTGCAGTAAAAGACCTGAAGATATGGCTGCATTTTGGTGCGGTTGACTGGGAAACAAGGATATGGATCAATGGCAGGGAAACAGGACAGCATAAAGGAGGATACGATTCATTCAGTTTTAATATAACTGATGCATTAAGTGATTCCGCCCGGCAGGAAATAGTAGTTTCAGTCTGGGATCCTGTGGATGAGGGTACCCAGCCACGCGGCAAGCAGGTCAGTGAACCCAATAGTATATGGTATACTTCCGTAACCGGTATCTGGCAGACAGTCTGGCTGGAACCGGTTAAAGACTTGTTTATCAAGGACCTTAAGATCATTCCCGATATTGACCAGGAACAGCTGATATTGAAGACCGGGTTGTCTGGACCGGGAGCAGGGCATAAAATTGTGGCCGAAATCCTGGCCGGGGGTAAGCCGGTTTCAAGGGCTGAATCCCGTGAAGGCTTTCTGGTGTTGCCGGTTCCGGAACCCCGCTTATGGACCCCCGATGATCCTTTTCTGTACGACATTAAATTAAGCCTGTTTGACAAAGATGGAACAGTCAGTGATAAGGTATCAAGTTATGCCGGCATGCGTAAAATTTCACTGGGAAAGGATGAGGACGGCCTGACACGCATCATGTTGAATAATGAGTTTCTCTTCCAGATTGGTCCCCTCGACCAGGGCTGGTGGCCTGATGGTTTGTATACTGCCCCGACTGATGAAGCACTGAGGTATGACATTGAAGAAACCAAGAGGCTGGGCTTCAACATGGCCCGCAAGCATGTTAAAATTGAGCCTGAGCGCTGGTATTACTGGTGTGATAAGCTTGGACTCCTTGTCTGGCAGGACATGCCAAGCGGCGATAAGTATATCGGATATAATGATCCGGATATTAAGCGTTCAGGCGAATCCGACAGGCAGTTCAGGTACGAACTCAGGCAGCTGGTTGAGAATTTTTTCAATCATCCTTCTATAGTCATGTGGGTGCCATTTAATGAAGGATGGGGACAGTATGCTACTGGTGATATTGTCGACTTCATTAAGGATATTGACCATACCCGCCTTGTCAACCCATCCAGCGGCTGGGCTGACAGGAAAGTAGGAGATATCCAGGACATCCATGCCTACCCGGGCCCGGCAATGCCCGATCCGGAAGAAGACAGGGCCATAGTCCTGGGTGAGTTTGGCGGACTGGGAATCCCTCTGGAAGGGCATACCTGGCAGGATAAAGATAACTGGGGGTACAGGAGTTTCGAGAATGTTGAAGAGCTGCAGGACGCATATGTTAAACTGATCCGGAACCTTATGCCCATGATCAGCAAAGGCCTTTCGGCAGCAGTTTATACTCAGACCAGCGATGTGGAGATAGAAGTGAACGGGCTGATGACCTATGATCGTAAAGTAACCAAGTTTGATCCTGCCCGCTTATCAAGGATTAACAGTGGATTTGTGCCACCACTAATAATATGCGAAGCCGGGATTTTTCTCGATTCAATAGAAGTTAGTATAAGCAATTCACTTCAGGGTGGTGAAGTAAGATATACTACCGATGGCAGTGAACCGGACGTGCGATCTTTGTTGTACACACAGCCTTTCAAGCTTGAAAACAGCAGTACGGTCAGTGCACGGACCTACTGGCCTGACGGGACGTCCAGTGAAACAGCCAGCCTCCCGGTAAGGAAGGTATCATTGCAGAAAGCCATAGAAGTTGCCTCTCCTGAATCCGGCCTCAGATACTACTATTATGAGAATGAGGAGGATATGTCTGAGCTGCCTGACCTTCAATCCCTGGATCCGGATTCTGAAGGTATAGCAAAGCAATGCAACCTTAAGTTTATTGAAAAGGAATCTGGATATATTTTACTCTTCGATGGATATATTAAGATTCCCGTAAATGGAATATATACCTTTTATCCAAGTTCGGATGACGGGTCAAAACTGTATATCGATAATGAACTGGTGGTGGATAATGATTTTCTACATGGCATGGTTGAAAAAGAAGGAAGGATGGCACTGAAAGCCGGATACCATGCATTCCGGCTGGAGTTTTTCCAGAATCAGGGCGGACAGGGACTGGAAGTCAGGTATGCAGGGCCTGGGATCGAAAAACAGATCATACCCGGCACCATCCTTTTCCATAAATAGGGTCGTGTATTTTGTTTCCCTTCTCTTGCAATTGAATGATACTTACCTCAGCAAATACAATATCCAATAAGGCGCTGATAGTCAGCATAATCCTATTTTTCCTGTTATGTACGAGCCAGGATCTGCTTCTTGGTCAGGCATTAAAAACACAGACCCTGCGAGGAACAGTGAGCGATAAAAGTACCGGGGCATCCTTGCCTGGTGCCACTGTTGTTCTTCTGAATTCCGATCCCCAGGTAGGCGTGGTGACCGATCTGAAGGGTGAATTCATGATCCCGGATGTGCCGGTAGGGCGCCAGGGGATAAGGGTAAGTTATATGGGGTACCGGCCACAAGCACTTACAGGTCTGAACCTCACCACCGGCAAGGAACTGGTATTGTATGTTGAACTGGAAGATGATGTTATCATGGGCGAGGAAATTACCATTAAGGCATACACCCGGAAGGACCAGCCCCTGAATGAGATGGCGGTGGTCAGTGCCCGCTCCTTTACGGTGGAGGAAACTGAAAAATATGCCGGAAGCCTCGGTGACCCGGCGCGCATGGCCATGAATTTTGCCGGGGTCATGGGAGGGGCCGACCAGGTCAATGACATCATCATCAGGGGCAATTCACCCATTGGCTTGCTCTGGAAACTGGAAGGGATACATATTCCAAATCCCAATCATTTCGGTTCAATCGGGTCCTCGGGCGGACCCATAAGCATGCTGAACAATAATGTGCTGAACAACTCCGATTTCTTTACCGGGGCCTTTCCTGCATCATACGGCAATGCCCTGTCAGGAGTGTTTGACCTGAGACTTAGGAACGGCAACAGGCATCAGCGTGAATACACCTTCCAGGTGGGATTGAATGGGGCCGAACTTGGAATGGAAGGCCCCTTTATTAAAGGCAAACAGAATTCCTATATTGCCCACTACCGGTATTCCAGCCTGGCTGCCCTTCACCTGCTGGGACTTCATGTGGGACTTATGGCCATACCTTATTACCAGGATCTTTCCTTCAAGACCGATTTTCAGCTGAACGGGGCAGGTCATATTTCAATCTTTGGTCTGGGAGGAATGAATCACATCACCCTGGAAGAGGATGAACCGGACAATGATTTTTTAAGGCTGGCCACTAAAACAGGCGTACTGGGGATTGCCCATACCTGGTTCCCGGACAAGAGCTGTCGTATCAAAACTGTCATCGGCTATTCTGTTTCCAATGACACGGAGCTGGATTCGAGCTGGACGGCTAACACTTTGCATAATTATTACTCCGATGAATATCAGGAAAACAAGATATCCCTGGCTTCAAACATCAGCAAGAAATTCTCTCCAAAAGACCACCTGATGGCAGGAGTGGACCTTGACCTGATCAGAGTGAATTTCAGAGACAGTCTTTACCACGAAAACCTTGGGTACTATTTTCACAGCATTGATGTAACTGATAATTTGATGCTGCTTCAATCCTGGATACAATGGAAGCATAAATTCACCAATGAATTTTACCTGGTCTCTGGCTTACATCATCAGCAGCTGAACCTGAACAACCAGGTAGTGATTGAACCCCGCCTGAGTCTGAATTATGATCTTAATGAAAAGAATACACTCAACCTTGGATATGGCCTGCACAGCCAGATCCAATCACGCTTGATCTATTTCGAAGAAACCCTTGTGGATTCGGTTAACACGATTTACGATCAGTCGAACCGGGACCTGGGGTTTACCCGCAGCCATCACCTGGTGGCCGGATTTCAGCACCTGTTCACTCCTCAGCTACGACTGAAAACAGAGGCCTATTACCAGAAACTCTTTGATATCCCTGTAAAAACTTCCCCTTCCCATCTCTCACTGGTCAACTATGGAGGCAGTTTCCACTGGGGGGATTACGACAGCCTGGTGAATGAAGGAACGGGAAGGAATGTTGGAATGGAATGGACCCTGGAGCATTTTTTAGGAGGCAATTACTATTATCTGCTGACTCTTTCCCTGTTTGATTCAAAATATCTTGCCAGTGATGAGGTTCTGAGAAACACTGTATTTAACGGTAACTTCATACTTAACATACTGGGAGGATACGAGATTCATTTTGACCGCCAGAACTCCCTCTCGTTTGATCTGAAATGGGTATGGGCAGGGGGATTGAGGTACATACCCATAGACCTGACTGCTTCACGGACTGCAGATAAAACTGTATATGATTATTCCCGTGTGTACCAGGATAGGTACGAAGATTATTACCGGCTCGATGTGAGACTGGCCTATCATCTCAACCGGCCCCGCATGAGCCACATGATAGCCGTGGATATACAGAATGCGACCAACCGCCACAACCGATTCCTGGAAGATTTCAACCCGGCAACCGGGGAGATTGAACAGGAATTCCAGATCGGCATCCTGCCCTTTGTGCTCTGGAGGGTGAATTTTTAAGATTCGCAGATAGCTATAGGGACGACTTTTTCCCGTTGAAGAGGATAACTATTTGAATATTAACTGGAATTGAACTAAATTTATTTAGTAATCCTGGATCTATTATTACTTCTGTCATGACAATCCGGTCATTTGAAATATTCTACTACAACTTACACCTAATATGAAACTACTCAGATACCTGATCTCTTTTATTGGTCTGACAATTATAAATCTGACCCTTTTTCAAACCCAGCCAGCTGACGGAAAAGCTTTAGCGGAGATTGGCAATAGAGATTCCGAAGAAGAAATTATTGCAGCAATAGAAGAGATTGAAATAAAGGGATGGGAACTTTCAGGAGAGACAACAAAATATATTCCGGAAAACCTGTATGAAAAAATCAACGGGAGGGCCGAGTATTATCTCTCCTATAACATGAATTGTATGATCTTCGCCAGGTATACAGGTGGTTCTGACGAATATCGCCCTATTAATCTTTCTGTTTATGATATGGGTAATCCGACCTATGCATTCGGGGTATTTTCAGGGGAGCGATCATCAGGAGCAGAACTTTTAGAGATTGGCAGGGAATCTTACCGCAAAGGATCGGATATTTATATCTGGCACGGACAGTATTACATTCAGATCACGACCACAGATGCTTCAGATGCAGTACAAAAGGTTTGTATGGAACTGGCTGAAAAAATTACTGATGGACTTAAAGATACGGAAGAGCTGGTCTGGGGTCTGGTGGAATTACCCGTTAAGGACCTGGATCTGGAGTCAGTGCAATATTTTTTAATTGACGCTCTCGGTTATAGCTTCTTAACTAATACCTATACGGCGAACTATCATAAAGGGACCGGGGAGGTATCTGTTTTTTTATCAATCCAGGATAATCCGGCATCTGCAGACTTGGTTCTGTCTAAGATTAAGGAACACGTTAACAAGTATGGTAAAGGGATAGAGATCCATACAGTTGAGGGTATTGAATTTGTATCATGTAATATGGGGAGATACTATGATGTGATCTTTCGAACGGGCACTATGGCCTGTGGTATCACTGATTTACAGGATGGTAATGCAGCCCTGGAGGCGGCAATTGATTTTTATAAACAGCTCGAACCAAAGTAGAAAGGTTTTCTGTCAGTGGGCAGGAATAAAATTGTATCCAAAATTATTTTATACTGATGAAATCCAAACAATACAAATCTTACATGAGCCGGCGGGAGTTTAATAAAAAACTGTCGGTTGCAGCAATCGGGGCCCCGTTTTTAATTTCCGGTGATCCTTTGTCACGAATGTTACCCGGACCGGAAGAACCCGACCGAAGAAATGAACGCACCACCATGACTTATCGCAAGCTGGGCCGTACCAACTTCATGTGCAGCCGGCTGGTTTTCGGCTGTGGTGCAGCATTAGCGGGTGGAAAGGCCGTACGCTTGCTGGATCATGCCTTTGAAGCCGGCATCAATTATTATGACTGTGGATCTGAAGATTACTACAGGGGAAGTGAACAGAGTTTTGCCCCTTTCATGAAGGCTAACAGGGAACAGATATGGGTTACATCAAAAGCGGTAATGGACTCTGCTTTACAGGAGGAGCCTGCTAATCCGGACAAGGTGAAACAAGCGGTAAAAGAGTGGGAAAGACAACTTGAACAGAGCCTCAGAAACCTGCAGACCGAATACCTGGATGGCTACTTTATGATGAATGTTATAAGTCCCTCACTAGTCGGGAGTGAAGAGATGTATAAGGCATTTCTCGATGCAAAATCAGCCGGGAAGATCGGTCATTTTGGACTGGCGACACATAAAAATGCCAGGAAGGTTCTTGAAGCTGCCATTAAAACAGCTTGGTATGATGCAGCTATGGTTGGAATCACCCCGGCAGGATGGTATGACTGGACAACCAAGGCAATCGAACAGGATACCCCTTCCCTGAAAGATCTTAAGCCCCTGCTGAAACAGGCGCGGGATGCAGGGATAGGGCTTATAGGGATGAAAGCGGTAAGGTACCTGGCCCCAATGACAGTTGCAGGTAAAGGGGATGAGACGGCCTTTGATAAATATTATGACCGGAAATTCCTGGAAACTCCCCTGAATCCCTACCAGCGTTCTTATGTTTATGTGCTGGAAAACGGATTGGATGTGGTGAATGCTGATATGCAGAATTATACTCACCTGGAAGAAAATATCGAGGCCGCCGCTAATTCGGAAAAATATTTTACCGGATCCTGATCAGTTGAACACAGGAGGATCCCTGTCATTTGAACTCTGTAGCAATAAAGATGAAGCCACAAATCAGAAAATCTTTTTCAAGCCTGGCCATATTCCCTCTTATATTCGTACTCATAGCTTGTAGACCTGAAGTAAGGAACCTGGGATCGGATCAGGAACAATGGCTCTGTCAGGTTGATCTGGAATCGGGTGAAGGAATAATAGACCTTGCTGACACGCCTGATCCTTCACGGGTACTTTTTCTTCTCTTCGGCAATCATTCCTTTGAACCCGGTTCTATAATCCTGGAGAAAAAAGAACAGGACACCTGGGTAAAAATCGGGGATAAAAGCTCCATCCTCATTGGTAAACCTATAACGATTGGTCTTTTTCAGGAACTCAGAGCAATACCCTGGTCAATCCCGCCCGATAAATATACAGAAGGAGATTCATACAGGTTCAGGGTGAGCAGGGAAGGAGGTGTAAACGGAGAACCTGACAGAGATGAGCACTGGGATCAGATCATTGTTGTGAAGGAAGATGCAGTAAGAACGAAAAATATGGCTGAACTCGGGAAATTCAAGCTCATTGAATCCGGTGAATTTGGTGAGGCCTTGCCCTTTTATGTAAAGAATATCAGTTTTACTCCTGCTGAAATTGAAGACCAGAGAGAGAAAATGACTGACCCGGTAATGGAACTGTTAAAAGATTCTCCAGAGATAGAACTTAGCTGGAAGGAACTCGAATCCAAAGCACTTCCCCTTGATTATCAGAAGATCCTTTTAGCCGGTATCAATGATGCTGATCCTGGATATGCCTATCAGAACGGGCAATGGTTTATTGTCTGGCCGGGAAGTGATGGCTCAGGCATTCAGAGTGATTGGCAGATGAGAAAAGACCTCTGGTTTGCCCCGGCAATTCGTATCGGCAGTGAGATTATCCGCCCGGCACCTCTGTCAGCACGAACCAGATTTTTTGAAAATAAGAAGGGGCGTTTCCTTCCAATGTTAATAATAGAATGGAAATATCAGTCCCCTGACGGCCTGGAGAAAAAAATCACTCAGGTTTTATTTTCTGAGGAGATGGACGGAATTCCACAGATATTTGTTCATCTGAAGCTGGAGGATCCGGATCAGGAAGCAAATCTGTTAATTGCGCACGGGAAAAGGCCTAATGCTTTTTTTTGGGGTGATCGTTCCCAGGCTTGTACATTTATCCCATACTTTACATCCAGCCCGAAGCTTTCATATAAAAGTGATTATGTATTAATGGATGAGATAGAATCTGTCCTTATACGCTCAAGTGTCCCCGTTCAAATCTTACATACAGGTATTTCAGAAACAATTCTGGAGTTTGACACTGAGAATTCTGAGATATTTTTATCCGCACCTCAGATAAGGACTGAAAATCTATCAAAACCGGTTACCAGGGAATACTATCAGGAAGCCCGTGAAAAATTTGAAAATAAATGGAATACCTCCTTGTCAGAAGGAGTCAGGGCAGATCTTCCCTCTGTTGAATGGGACGAAAAGATCGATTCATGGTTAAGCCAGATTTCATCTATTACAAGGATTCATCTGGACGGTAAGGACAGGTTAAGTTATGGCTCCTATATTTATTGCAACTATTATTTCGGTGTTGAAGAGGGTTGGTCAACTGTTGCTCATGCTCTGTGGGGAAACGCAGTAGAAGCAAAACAACAGGCCGAGATCCTGCTCTCTGAAGAAAACCTTGATAAAAGTAATTATCATCATCAATACCGGAACGGACTCAGTTCCTGGTATGCTGCAACTGTAGCACGCCTTACCGGGGACAAAACCTGGCTGGAGAGTATTTCGCCTGCCCTGGTTACAAATGGATACTGGACAATAGATGCAAGAAGGGAAAACCAGGAGGAGCGCTCCCGGATTGGAAGGGGACTGTTGCCAAGTCACGTTTACGGAGGAGATATTGCCACACCTGCTTACAGTCTTTATTCAAGCGGAACCTGCTTAAAAGGTTTAATTGAAACAACGGATATCTTCAGGCAATCAGAACTAATAGAACTGCAGGATGCTGCAAATGACTTTAACGCTGAAGCGATTGATTTTAAGAGGCGTCTGGTTGATGTGATGCATGAAGTACTCGATCGAAGTACAACACCTGATTTTCTGCCATTTGCCTTAGAAGTAGAGAATAAGGCAGGGAATCACGAGGGTCCTTTTGAAATTATAACCGGCGATGAATTGGGTAATTATTATAATCTATTTGCACCCCTGTTTTTGCACCTTGGAATTTTCAAATATCAGGATGCCGTCCTGCCGAGTGAATGGATCACAGATTATGTCGAAAATCACGGGGGACTGTTTGCCGGCCTGCCCCGTTTTTATACCGGTCTGGATGCAGTCTATGCAATCGGCTATATCAGTGAATTACTGGAACGGTCAAAGATGGATCTGGATAAGCGGAACAAGGCTCTTGCTGCCCTTGAATCCTATATGATAAATGCCTCCAGTCAAAACGGACATACAGTACAGGAAGTATCCGGATTCTATCCCGAGCGCCTTGATTGGAAGCAGTACGAGCGGGTTGTCAGAGAAGCCCTGTGGAATTTCGGAATGTATAGCGTTGAGAGTTACCTTCAGGGACACAGCTCCTTTACAGAACCCTTGGGGGCCGGCGCAGGAGAAGGATTGTGGCTTATCAGAAATAGCCTGATTGATGAGGTAAAGGATGAAAATGGACTTCCGGATGGAGGCCTGTTTTTGCTTTCTTCTGTTCCCGGCGAATGGTTAAAGGAAGGCAAGGAAATCAACCTCACTGACTTTCCTACGGTTTACGGCAGGTTTGATTTGTATGTAAAATCATATATCTCAAGCAAAGGCGAAATACATCTCACATACAATTACGACAGGAGCCTTGGGAAAGATCCCTCAACAGGCAAAGAACTGCTGGCATGGTATGAACCTGAGAAGATCTTTATCCGGCTTGTTCCGGCCCCTGAAGACCGGGTAGCCGGCCGAAAATTAAAGATTGTGGAACCTTTTGTCCGCTTTGATGAATGGACAATAGAACTGCCTGTAAAGGAAAAGGGAGATTTTATTGTTGAGTTCTGCTTGCCGGAACGCTGAAGCTGCAGATCTAATTTTCCATACAAAGCGCTTCGTTCAGGGCTATAATGGCCGCTTTATAATCTTCCCGCCTGATAATAAACTGCATGTTTACCTGTTTCCTGTTTTGTACGGTCTTCGACCGCATCTTCGACAGGATTGGATTTAACCAGATACCGGAGTCGTTGTTTCGAGACCTGGTCATCTCAAGGATTACACATCCCGGCAGTAAATTAAAGCTCGTGGAGTATTTGCATGAGAGTAAAGGACAGGAGATCTCAGTCTACAGCATATACCGGTACATGGACAAGATAAACGCCAGGTACAAAGAACAAGTAGAACAAATTGCTTTCAACCACACTAAGAGAGTTCTTGAAAACAAAATCAGCATTGTTTTCTATGACATATTTGAGGGGAACATTTTTGAAGGTCATACACTTATTCCGGTATTGGAACATTTTCAAGAGAAGTTTGAGTTATCGAGACCTGTTGTTATCGCTGATGCTGGATTATTATCCAAGGAAAATATTGCCGGGCTAAAGGAGAAAGGGTATCAATATATTTTGGGAACAAAACCCAAGAATGAAGCTGATGAGTAGAAGAACCAGATTATTGATCTGGGCTTGGAAAATGAACAAACAGCAGAACTAGCCAGATCTGATACCAGTCGATTAATCATCAGTTATTCCTCCAAACGGGCAAAGAAAGATGAGGCCAATAGAGATAGAGGCTTAAAACGGTTGGAAAAGAATCAGATCTTTCTCACAAAGTCGTTATTAGCAATTATAATCAGTTATGGCTTATTGAAAAGGTGTTCAGAATAGCAAAGTCAGATTTAAAGATCAGACCGGTATACACCATAGATTACCTGACAGGATTGCAACTCATATCTGCATTTCATTCGTTGCATACACCATTTACAAGGAAATGGAGAGGCTTCTCTACTTAAAAGCCCCGGAGATAAGCATTAAAAAAGCCATCGAGGCAACTAAGAAAATGTACGAAGCTACCGTTGAATTACCTGATAAATCAAAGAAAATCATAGAGTTAAAGAAAAATCCGATCCAGCAGAGGATCATCTCAATCATTGAAGAATCCGATTAGGGTGTCCCAGCGCACAAAACAGGAAACGGGGTGGTATGATGCAGCCATGGTTGGAATCATCCCGGCAGGATGGTATGACTGGACGACCAAGGCAATTGAACTGGATACCCCTTCCTTAAAAGATCTTAGACCCCTGCTGAAACAGGCACGGGATGCGGGGATGGGCCTGATAGGTATGAAAGCGGCCAGGTACCTGGCACCAATGACTGCCGCAGGTAAAGGGGACGAGACTGCCTTTGACAAATATTATGACCGGAAATTCCTCGAATCTCCCCTGAATCCTGCGAGCGCATTCCCCGCAGCTAGCGGCGAGGAGCTTCAATCCCTATCAGCGTTCCTATGTATATGTGCTGGAGAACGGACTGGATGTGGTGAATGCGGATATGCAGAATTTCACCCACCTGGAAGAGAATATTGAGGCAGCGGCCAATTCTGAAGAATATTTTGCAGGTTTATAATGGATGCCTGAAATTCCCAGGTTTCAACCCTTCCAGTTCTCAAGCCTATGTTTCAAAGTTTTCTCAGCTAACCTGAAATGTTTATGATTCAGGGTATAGACGAATACGTCATAGGTATAGGAACTTTCATTTTCGCCTGTTAACTTTATTACCGGAGGTTTCTTAAAATTGCACCAGGGTGAATTTGCAGTTTCATACTTGATTTTTTCCTCAATTTCCGGTTTTGGGATTTGTTTATCCAATAACAGGCGGATTGTAAATTCCTCCATGCCGTCCGGGGTGGTCATGCCGGTTAGTATATCCTGGTTCAGCCTTGTATTTGGAATTTTAATGACTTGTCCTTTATCGGAGGTAATTTCAATGTGTGTCAGGTGTAATGATTTGATCTGTCCTGAGATGGTTCCTATTTTTATGTAATCTCCCTGGTTCAGATCATTTTGCATTTTGAACAGAACACCGGCAAAAACATCCCTGAGAAAGAACCAGGTAATTAAACCCATTATAACCAGCCCCATGCCAGCTATTATGTACGGATAAAATACCCTGTCCTTGAATAGAACTGCGGTTAGCCAGAAAACATAAACTACCCAGATTATATTCACGATAAACGGGTATACTTTATATACCTTTTCCCAGTAGGAATATCTGTGGATTATTTTATTCAGCAGAATCCTTGTGATTTTCAGAAATGCAAAAATCACAGTTCCAGTTATCAGTACTATTATTATTTTCATGGTTCCATATTTATAACTGGTATCCGGTTATCCCGGAGCACCTGCCTAACCCACAGCTTCTGTACTTATATTTACACTAATCCTTTACGTTTTATTACTTTTCTGACCAGGGGTTCCACGTAAGGGTTGATCAGTAAAAGCCCGTCAGGGCGCTCTTCAATGAGTCCCGTCCGTATCAGTGAATTTACGATCTCCTGCGTAAAATGAGATTCTATACCCAGTATCTTTTCCAGTTTGCCGTATGGCATCCGCTTGTGAAGTGCCAACTGCACCAATACCACCAGGGAGTCCTCATCCAGATTTTCAATTGGCTGAATATCAATATTTTTAGGCACCCCGATATAAATGGTTCCAGCCGTCACTTTTTCTATATTGGCCAGCCATTGATACAGAACTGTTCCAGGGTTCCCGTCTGATTGATCGAAATACCTGTTAAAGAGCCTTGCAAGGGCAATTTCAGAAATATGTTCTTCCTCCCTTTTCTGCACCCTGAATTTCAAACCGCTTGACCTGTGCCGGCGCAGGACCATTTCTTTCAGTTCTTCCGAGATAAACGGCTGACAGTAGATAATACTTATGAAATGGCTATCCATTGTACATATTCCGTTGATCAGATCATAGGTAAATGGATTCATATTAATAATAAACAGGCATTTGAAATTAAATGTACCAATCAGGTCCAGGATCAATTTTATGATTTCTAAACCCTGTTCCGACCTTTCCCACCACAGTTCAAGGTCGTGTATTACGAGCACTGAGCCATATGGCAGGGTATCGATTATTTCATGGATGCCCGTTGTTAAACCTGTGGATTTCTGCAGCTGAGCCAGGAAATCCTCCTTTAACACCGAACCACCCGGTACCGGGAAAATATGGTGTACTTTATCCTCATTTAAATGAAGCCTGGTAACATATTTACACAAAGTTGTTTTTCCCGCATTTCGCTCACCCAACAGCATAATGCCTCCCTTTACTCCGGTATGAAACCGTTTGATCGCTTTTTCAAACTGTGCTTCCTCTGTGGTCATGCTGATCCAGAAATCATCCGTTATGCTTGATTTCCCGCTGAAAAGATTTTTGTAATAATGGGGGAGAGCTTTAATAACTTCCGGTCTTGGGACTACCGTATCAATAAGATCAAGGATCCCCTCGTTTTTTGAAGACGGGTCTTTATCGCTGATTAATTGCCGGGCCAATAATATACCCTCACTCCTTGAATAGAGCAAACGGGCCCATTTTCTTTTAATAAGATCTTTGATGAACAGGTAGGAAAGCTTGAATTTTGACTTGACCAGTCTGCCCTGATAGTCGATACTGAACCTGGAATATTCTTCCACCCTGTCCTTAACCTTGTAGGATGACAGGGTATCGAAGGTTTCGTCCAGCTTTTTACTCATAGCCGGGATCAGGCTGTGTTTAAGCCCGATGATTTTTTCTTCTTCTTTGGTGAGCCTGGCAAGGGTTTCATCCCTGATATGGTCAATTATATCCGGTCTGTCTTCTGTTTCGGAGCTTATGTTTTCCAGGTTGAACCGTGCCAGGCTCAGCAGGTCATTTAAAATGTATATGCTGCCTTGTAAGGATTCCATGGTTTTACCCAGCAAATCATTGACCGATCCTATCAGTCGGGTTTCAAGGACATATCCCGTGATTTTACGGATCGGAAGGGTAATGACTTCAACATTGTCCGAATTTTCCAGCTTATTCCCTGTAATTGTGGTTTCAGCGAGTGAAAGGGTTTCGGGTAAATCATTTTCGAGTATCCCGAATTCTGCAGTGATGGTTTCAAAACCCGAAATTAAATGAAAATGATCCTCTGCCGATATAATGGAAAGTTTCAGGCCTTGAATAGCTGATAAGTCTTCACTGATCCGGCCAAGATTGTTTTTTATCTCAGCCAGTTCCTTTAACAGGCCTAATTCGATTTCCTGGATAAATACATTTTCAAATTCACCGAATTTGTCTTTGATCCTGTTTTTATAGGATTGCATTGACAGGTCCAGGTAAATTTTATTAAAATAGTTCGACGAATTGTTATACCACAATTCTGAAAAAGAAGAGATTCTCAGCAGGACGGATTTATCGGATCTTTTACTGCCCCGTTTTTTTGAAACAATTCTATCGGTATCGATTCTTTCAAGGTCATTTATCAGCAACTGGAGATTTTTCCTGTATTCTGCGAACAACCTCTTCCGGCTAAGCTCTTTCAGTCCTGATATTTCTGATTCGAAACCGGAAATCTTTTCAACAAATTGTTTTTCAATTTCCTGGATCCCGGCTCTTGAAAATTCTTTTGCATTGATCTTTCTTTCAATTACTCCCAACTGCTCATCAACAGATATAAACAAAGGTCTTAACCCGGAAAAGACTGCTTCCAGTTCACCCGAAAACTTATCCAGCAGTTCATGAAGAAAGAAATACCGCGTACTTCTCAGGTAATGCCCGGCAACATTCTTATATCTGATTTTAACCGGTATGGAGGTTCTGGCGAATGGGTGGAGGATTTTTTTTCTGGTTTTATACCACCTGAGTGCTGCATTATCTGCCCTGCGTATCTTAAAGTCCGTTTTATCATAGTTGACCGCTAAATGATGCGGGAATTTCAACAGATCCTGTTCAAGCCTGTCAATATACCAGCTGATACCATCTTCAAAGGCATTCTTCTGTATGGTAAGTTTTTCATTCAGCAGTTTCTCAAGTATTCTCTTTGAATGATAGTAGAATTCGTTTTTAGTTTTCACCAGTGCCCGGTTCCTTCTGTGCAAATCATTATATTTTAAAAGCTTATCCAGGTTTTCAGTGATACTTCCAATCAGTGGTTTTAATTCATTAATGAAGTTGTGGCTTTCCGTAAGAGAGGGGAGAAAGGCTTTCTCATATAGCTTTTCCAGAACTTTTTGCCCGTTAAAATCAATTTTTGCAATGTCGTCGTTGATCACCTGGTATTTTGTCAGAATCAGCTGTGGTAACACAAGCGGTAAGTCAGCTGCATCCTGCAATCCAATTTGAGGAGCATCAATTCCCAGGCTTACTTCTTCAAACTGGTGACCTGCTTTAATCAGTAATAAAGATCCAAGGGTTTGTTTAAGCGTATTAACTTCATTGTACACATGCTCAAACTGTTCATGTGCCTGGGATGAGAAACCCAAAATGGTCAGGTCGGTTTCTGCCGATTCCTTTTTCACAATATCTTCCCAGGAGTACCCGTCAATGCTGTTGTCGATCACCATTACTTCCATGTTCACCCTGTAACGGTCAATGGTTTCATTCAGGATTTTATGCGCTTTCTCAATTAATGTCTTATGGTTTATGACTGCAAGCAGACGGACTTTGGCATCTTTCCAGTCACCTGAAGATGTAATATGGCGAATGATATTTATGGCAAAAACCAGATTCCGGTCACTGCCTTTCCACCAGATATCAATAGTTTTATAGTTACCAAACCGGCGCGCGCGGTCATAATTTAAAAAAATGGAACCAATGTTATTCCTGTCGAAAATTGCAACTAATCTTTCAAATTGATCCCTTCTGTCCGTTTTCCTGGACCAGCCCATTAATACAGTATTGGGTTCTACGCCGGTAAATCCGTATACCCTCACAATTTCATCCATTCCTGAACATATATCGGGACAACTGTGTTTATAGTAATTCAAATCTTTTTGATCTGTTTCCCAGTTCATGCGGGGGTACTGGTTTTCGACTTGGGCTTCATTCATCACTTCGAGTTCAAAGCCCGTTATCATTCCCAGGGTACCGGTAAGGGAGTTGCCCATTTCAACAAGATAGGGCCGTTCTGTTTCATTTCCTGCGAACATGATTATGTTCGGACGCCAGTTTCGGGCCTGAACATGAATCTTATTAAGCCGCTTAATCCCGGTTTTAACGAGCGAGGCCCAGACACTGCTCCAGGCATCGCCTCCTTCCAGTGAAAGTTGTTTTCTTTTTATGAATAGAAACAATAAACCCAAAATGATTGTGGCTCCAATCAAAGCAAGAAAATCAAGCTGGATCATAACCAGTATACAGGCCGCAGCCCCTATAAGGCTAACCCAGGCAGGGGCTCTGAAAGATGGCCTGAAATCAGCACTGGTGGCTGCTTCAAATGCAGCACTCAGATTCAGGAACCCATAGGTAGTAATGAAAAATATGGATACAATGCGTGCAATGACATTCAGATCACCTATCATAATCCCCGATTCAGCAATCAGGAAAGTCAGCAGCAAAGCATTTCTGGGTTCATTGGCAGAAACAGTTCCTTTTGCAAAAAATTTTGGTGTAATTTTATCGATGGCCGTTGCCTGAAGTATCCTTGGAGCCGCCAGGATGCTTCCCAGAGCAGACGACAGGGTGGCACCCCAGATGCCGGCAACAACCAGTTGAGGTACACGAGAAATTTTCAGGAGTATGTCAGGATCGTTCGCCAGTGCATCAGCCTGAACAGTATGACCAAGGAAGAAAATCAGACCTATGTATACAATCAGTCCTAAAATAATGGCAGCTATCGTACCGACCGGGATTGATTTTTTCGGATCCTTCAGATCTCCCGACATCGACACACCTGCTTCAAATCCTGTTACTGCCGGGAAAAATATCCCGAACAGTACCATAAGAGGAACGGTGGAACCTTTATTAAATAAGTTGGCCCCGGCTGGCGCAAACTCATGGTTCCCGAAAAAGACGGAGAGCAGCGCAAGGGAAATGGCCGCCATGATCAGGTATTGGGACTTAATTGCAAGAGAAGTGCTTATGAAAGTAATAATGGTAACGGTAAATAAGATTAAACTTCCTGCCAGCCTTATATTACCAATATTTACAGGAAACCCCCAGAAACCCAGAAAACTTTCGGCAAATCCTATCAGATAGAGGCTGACACTGAATGACAGCCCGACAAAAAGTGCCAGGCCGAGCGTGCCTCCGATGGGTAATCCAAGACTTCGGGAAATAATATAATAGGTACCTCCGGCTTTCACTTTCTTATCAGTAGCAATAGATGAAACACTTAAACCGGTAGTGATAGATATTATGTGTGCGATCACTATTATGCCCAGGGTTGCCCATATTCCTGCCTGCCCGACGATCATCGGTAAGCGCAAGAACATGATCACCCCGAGAATAGTGAGGATTGAAGGGGTGAATACCCCTCCAAAAGTCCCGAACTTATTTGATTTGGCCATGAATCATGAATTAACTGTCAGCTGCAGTAGTAAATTTAGACTATTTTTCATTAAAATATCACAGGTTATAATTGTTTGTGTTCATTTTACCGGGATGCTGTGTAATTTATTAAATTTGAGAAAATAAGACAGAGAGGCTACGCTGAAAAGTAGTCAGTACATTTTAAAGATAACTGAAATAATGGGATCTTTCAATCCTTACCTGGGCATAATAGCAATTTGTGTTATTATAATTTTTTCGTATAATTTCAGTCTTATCTCAAAGTACACCGGCATCCCCAGCGTACTTTTATTGATCGGGCTCGGAATTGCCATCAATCAAGGCCTTCTGTCATTAAACATTGAATCAGGAGAAAAAATAGCAGACATCCTGGAAATAGTTGGTATTGTCGGGTTGATCATGATTGTCCTTGAAGCAACCCTCGAACTCGAACTGAAAAGGGAAAAAATTTCCCTGATTTTAAAATCCTTTTTTGTCGCGTTTCTTGCCCTGTTCCTGACCTCCTTTTCAATAGCATATATAATTTACAGTTTTATTGTCAGGGACTTATTTACAGCTATGCTTTATGCAGTGCCGCTGTCGATTATGAGCAGTGCGATCATTATCCCCAGCGTATCGGGATTAGTAAAAAGCAAAAAGGATTTTTTAGTATATGAGAGTGCCTTCTCCGATATTCTGGGGATCATGCTTTTTTATTTATTGCTTGGCAATGCCGATACTCCTGCAATCGGAGGCATTATTCTGAATGTGACCGTAAATATTATCAGCACTGTTGTTCTGGCTGTTGTGGCAAGTTATTTCCTGGTATGGCTTTTACAGCGTATCACTTCTCAGGTTAAATTGATTCTGCTGATCTCGGTGCTTGTTTTGTTGTTCGCTGCTGCCAAAATGCTTCATCTGTCATCTCTGGTAATCATCCTGATTTTCGGGCTGGTCCTTAATAATTATCAAGTATTTTTTAAAGGGAAATTAAGATCATGGATCAGTGAAGAAAGGCTTAAGCCGGTAAAGAAGGATTTTCATTTGATTACAAAGGAGGCAGCCTTCCTGATCCGGACATTTTTCTTTGTCCTTTTTGGTATCAGCCTTGAACTGACTGACCTGTTGGTTTTAAATGATGCCCTGATCAGCATTGGTATCATTGCTTCAATTATAGTGGTCAGGTTCATTTGCCTGAAACTTTTCCGGATGAAGCATATAGTGCCCGAGCTGTTTGTTGCACCCAGGGGATTGATTACCATATTACTTTTTTTCGGCATCCCTGCCTCCTACAAGTTTGCAGGCTTTAGTCCGGGTATCTTATTATACACTATCATAATTTCCAGTGTTATCATGGCAGTGGCACTGGTTGTGAAAGGCAAAGAAAAAGAAAGATTTCAGGTGTTGAGCTTCGATAACTGGGATGAACTTGACAGGGAAATAAATGAGTTAGGCGACACCAATACCGGGAAGTAAAGCAAACCATAAAATCACCACATCCGGCACTAGAGGCAGAGGGCCTCGTTCAGGGCAATGATGGCCTTTTTATAATCTTCCCGCCTGATAATAAACTGCATATTCACCTGTTTCAGTGACTGGGAAACTGCCTCAATGTTGATGTTGTTATGATACAGTGCCGTTGTTGCCTTGGACAGGGCACCCGGCATGGCAATGTTGGTACCCAGG
Organism: uncultured Bacteroidaceae bacterium; assembly: GCA_964540005.1. Lineage (GTDB taxonomy): Bacteria > Bacteroidota > Bacteroidia > Bacteroidales > SM23-62 > CAZILN01. Next base: position 25,717 of record CAZILN010000270.1, read on the forward strand.
GCACTGACTATGGCCACCTCCTTATCGGTTACTTCGAAGTATTTATCCTTCAGTTCATTGATCAGTTCATCGCTCCGGTCCTTTTCCCAGATGGCCATAGTTATCGAATTGGCATTGGTTGATTTAAGGATATAACTTATCCGGTAACGCTCAAGGATCTTCATAATGTTCAGATCAAATCCCACCTGTCCGACCATCGATGGATCATGAACCTCAATGGCGATCACCTTGTCCGTCCCTGTAATGATCTCAACCTTTGATTCCTTCCCTATATAATCCCTGGTGATAAGAGTACCCGGGTGTTCGGGCTCAAATGTATTCTTGATCCTGATATTGATACCAGCCATCTCCAGGGGTTTTGAGGCTTTGGGGTGTATAGCCTCCATCCCTATATCAGCCAGCTGGTCGGCCACATTGTAATTGGTCAGTCCGACAGGTATGGATTTTTCAATGCCAACCATATTCGGATCAGCTGTTGACAGGTGGAACTCCTTGTGGATGACGGCTTCCTCTGCCTTTACCTCTACCGCTATTTTGCTGAAGGTGACCTCCGAATAGCCCCGGTCAAATTCACGCATAATTCCTTCGGTCCCTTTGGTATATCCGGTGACTACAGAGATAGTCCTGGAAGGATCAATCCCTGCAAAGGCCTTATGGATGCGTTCATCTATGGTCAAGAATTCGGCATCATGAAATCCGCAGAGATCAACAAAATTCGCATTGATCCCATTATTCTCGAGGATGTTCACCGAGTTGAATGCCGAATGCGCCTCGCCGATAGAGGCCAGGATTTCCCGGGCAGCCAGCAGTATGTTCTTTTTATTAACGTAGCCTGAAGCCAGCACTTCTGCCAGGCTGTTAAGGTAATTCCTGGATTGCTCTATCCGGTCTGTAATAAACTCCCTGGCTTTTTCCTGATCCAGCAGTATATCAGAAAATTCATTGTTTATGGTTATGAGTTTTTCAAGCAGGGTATCCAGAGCGGCCTTATAGTCCTCGGAATTGACAAACCTGTCGTATATGCCCGGTTCGCCTGTTTTCTTGTGCTCCAGCAGCCAGTTGGTCACCCCGCTGTAAGCCGAAACTACGAAGATCCTGTTATAATACTCGTCCTTGCTGCGTCCGCCGATGATAATATTCTCCAGTACATCTCCGAATTTGGACATGGACGTCCCGCCGATTTTTTCTACTGTAAGCATAATACTCTTGTTTTGAGATCAGGGAAGTGCAAATATACTTTGCACATGATAAAAAAATTAACTATTTGAATATCAATGATATAATGTTAATATCCTGGTAATAGCAAATATGAAAAAATATTGTTTAAGGCCATGATATTCAGTATCTTATGGCAAAATGACTAAATATGATTCAGAGATACATGAACACCAGGGCTGAGGATAAAAATACCATTTTATTCTCAACATTATCACAAATAATCGGAGATCAAATGAATCTGGCCCGAATAAAGTTCTATGGTTTAAAAATTGACTCCTTTTGTTGCTATTTTTTTACAAGTGCA
>CAZILN010000271.1:0-3018 GCA_964540005.1 uncultured Bacteroidaceae bacterium
CAGGTTCTCCAATGGCATCTTTGAACCATTGTGGAACCGGAACTACATTCATCATGTTGAGATCACTTCTGCAGAGAGCATAGGTGTTGAAAACCGTGGAGGGTATTACGATCAGTCCGGGGCACTCCGTGATATGTTTCAGAACCACCTGCTCCAGCTGGTCGGACTGATAGCCATGGAACCGCCGGTATGGGCGGATTCGCAATCCATAAGAAATGAGATCGTCAAGGTTTTCGAATCCTTCCGCCCGATGACTGATGCGGATATTGAACAAAACGTAATCAGGGGACAGTATACCGAATCATTAATAAAGGGTACTGGCATTCCCGGTTACAGGCAGGAAGAAGGAATTCCCGGGGATTCCCGGACGGAAACCTATATTGCTGTTAAATTCCATATTGATAACTGGAGGTGGAGCGGGGTACCCTTCTATGTGAGAACCGGTAAACGGCTCCCAACCAGGGTGACGGAGATCGTAATACATTTTCATCCTACACCACATCATATTTTTGCCCGGCAGGAAAAAGGAGGAGGAGGTTATAATCAATTGATAATCAGGATACAACCAGATGAAGGTTTATTAATAAAATTCGGAATGAAAGTTCCCGGAGCCGGGTACCAGGTGCAGAACGTCAATATGGATTTTCACTACACTGATCTTTCGGATGTCTACCTGCCTACAGCATATGAACGTCTCCTGTTGGATTGCATGATGGGAGATTCAACTCTGTATGCACGAGGCGACGCAGTTGAAAGTGCCTGGCGTTTTGTTGATCCCATCCTGGCAAACTGGCAGATCAAGGGCGCATCAAGCCTGTATGGTTATCCGGCAGGTTCCTGGGGACCTGATACAGCCGATAAGCTGATTGAAGGTGCTGACCTGGGCTGGAGGTATCCCTGCAAGAATCTTGCAGAAGATGGGATATATTGTGAATTATGAGACTTCAATACAGAACTGGAGATACCGGGATTCAATTCCGGTCAGTTACATATCAACTTCCAACATAGGCATGAAGCATCCTGTTTGAAATATTTTTCTGTATATGAATGAATTGAACATATTCAGTGATGAGTCCGAACTGATTCCTGAATTGGCTGGGCATATTATCAACCTGATCAGCAGGAATGCAGATGCGGGCAGGGATTTTTACCTTGCAGTATCGGGAGGGAACACCCCGCGAAAACTGTTCAGCCGGCTGGCTGATGAATCTTCCAGGATTCCCTGTTTAGAAAAACTCCAGCTGTTCTGGGTTGATGAAAGATGTGTGCCACCGGATCATGAACAAAGCAACTACAGGATGACTTATGAAAGCCTGATCAGCAGAATTCCGATTGCCGAAAACCAGGTGCACCGTATAAAAGGTGAGGAAGAGCCTGAGAGAGAAGCAGACAGGTATGGACGACTTATTGATGCTATTATCCCGGTCAATGTATCCGGACCGGTATTTGATCTGATCCTGCTCGGTATGGGTGCTGACGGGCACACGGCATCCATTTTTCCTGACAATCTCGATCTGTTTATATCTCAGAAAAACTGCGAACCTGCCATCCATCCCCAGACGCTTCAAAAGAGGATAAGTCTTACAGGCAGGATACTGAATAATGCCAGGCATCTGATATTTTTGGTAACCGGTTCTGACAAGGCTGAAATGCTCAGGGATGTCCTGCAAAAGGAGGGAGGAAGGATCTATCCGGCTTCCCTGGTGGATCCCGTCCATGGCCGCCTGGAGTGGTTCCTGGATAAAGCTGCAGCAGGTAAATTAGGAGGAAAGTAGTGTAATGTCTTCGGGTTGATCCTCCTGAAGATCCTGATCTTTCACAAAAAAGGAGGCCGCCTTAAATTTTGTTATAAGGCGGCCTCTTTCAATCTTATGCTATGCAGGCGGTTTCTGCCTGTTCCTCTTAGTACAGATTTACCTGGCTCGTCCTTTTAATGACCATCTCAGGTTTTCCCTCATACATGCTGATAAGTCCGGTTACCCATATATGCCTTCCCTGGAAAAAACGCTCCGGCCTGTGACTGAACCTGCGTGCCTGTCTGCCAGGTATGATCACGGTGAAATCCTGGTAAGGATAGCCGGCACCAAAATAGAGGAAGTACTCATCGGTCTCGCGGGAGTACCAGGTTTGATTGACAATCCCGTAGATATTACGTACCTCACCGATGTGATAGGCTGCATCATATGCAGAGAGGGTCATGATCCTGTATCCGATAGGATAATCCCAGTACCGGTAATCAGGGTACCATCTTACATAATTTCTGTACATATCGTGAGTCCATATAACATGAACATGAACAGGCTCACGGTAGACATAGTGGATCCTCCTGTATTCAACCGGCCTTGGTTGTGTAACATGAACATGGTTTGAATGATTGACCCTGCTGCGGTCAGGGGTATGATATGCCCTTCGCTCAGCCTCATATGTCCTGCCCCCTTGATCACGGTTGGTATTCCTGGAAGCAGAATTATTGTTAGTTCTGACTTCGGTGTTAGTACGTGTTCTTACGCTTGCATCAGACTCCCTGTTACCCTGATCCCTGGAACCGTTCTCTGATCTGGTCACTTCGCTCCTGTTGGTCTGCCTGTCCTGATCGGTATTAGTACGTTGCGTTGCAGTGCTGCGCTGAGTAGGAGTATTCCGTTGAGGAGTAGTGGTCCTTTCAGTCCTGGTCTGTGTTTCCGTTTTACTGGTCCTGGGAACATCAGTCCGTGTACGCTGCTGTGTTGTTGCCTCGCTCTTCTTCCGGTCAGCAGTGCCCTGTTCAGTAGACCTTCGTTCGGGCCTTTGGGCACAAACTGCCAGTGAAAGAGTCAATGTCGCTATTAGAATCATATATTTTTTCATGGCTTTTGACTTTAATTTGTTATTCTGATATAGCAAATGCAAAATCTTTGCCAAAACTTGTATGATCAAAGTGTAACTTAAGCTAACAGTAAGAATATTAATGAATTAGTATTATTGAATATTATTTTGTAGTAGTAAATTGCCGGTATCACACTTGATACTGTCCTGGCT
>CAZILN010000272.1:0-20650 GCA_964540005.1 uncultured Bacteroidaceae bacterium
TGGTTATTTTTAAGTTTGGAGGGGTCTGAGGCAACCATGATCTGATATGCAGTCTGGTATGCCCCTCGATTGGTATCATTCAGCTGCCATGAAAGTCGTGGCCCGGAGACATCTATTCCGAGTGGGTTTTTCCTGAATTCACAGGTGAGTCCCGCTGGTTTCTTGATAGTACTGTTTGAACTGCAGGAAATCAACATTCCTGTCAACAGGATACTTAAAGCAAAGGTGAGAAACTTCATGGCTTATCTGGTTTGATAATAGGTTTATAATCTGCTAGAACAGATAAATTTAATTAAAATATCCAGATTCTAAAAAGGTACAAAGGCGGGAATTAAATACTAAAGGCTGAACCAGTAATTGATTTTCAGCAGCAGGACATTGGTGGGATAGATCTGCAGCAGATCAGAAAAACCTCCGGTCAGTCCGGGATCAATAATGTTATCATATCCTGACCTTGAGTGCTGCCAGACAAGGTATATGATGGATCCCGGTTTATACTCCCAGCGTGCTACCAGGTTTGAACGGAATTCCCTGAAATTGAAATCAGGATTATAAATAGTATAATCTGCAAAAGCATCATTGTTCTCGTCAATATAATAAGTATTCTCAGTTTCATTGTAAAGGATCTCTGATCCGCTGAAAACATGATACCTGTCTGAATAGTCCGCTGCCCTGGGATCTGTGATCCTTTTAAGATCTTTGTACTTGCCGCTTGAGAGGTAGGGGCTTCCGTAATACTGTATGCTCAGATCAGGGGTAATACCTACGACTGCACGAATGGTCAAACCCAGGGTTTTCCTGTCAAGAAAGCCCATGATGTATCTCGGTTCCTGGTCGATCCAATTTGTCTGCACGTACTGCAAATCATTTTTTTCGAAGAAATAGGTCATGAAGCCTGAAAACTGGATGTTATTGCCAAAGCGCACAGAAAATCCGGGTACATAATATGATAACCTGGAAAGCTGGTCATCGGGAATCTCATATCTCATAAAATAATGGAAAGCCAGTTTCCTGCTGAAATCGGTCTGAAGGCTTAGGGTGGGAGACCAGCTTCCCGGACTCAACAGCGCCGGACCCCCGCGCAATGTACGGGTGCTCAGTCCTTCAAACTCGCGTTCCAGTTCCAGTCCAACATCCCATTTATTTGAAAACCGGGCTTCGATCTCCGCTTCGGCCTGGGAGGAAAGGTAATACCCACCGGTGTTCCAGTTATTGGTTTGCCGGACTGAAGCGCTGAATGTTCTGAAGATGCTGAAAGGTTCATTTACGAGATAGGCAAGATGTGCCGTCTGGTGTACTGCATCGGCGTATCTAAGGTAACCGATATCATTGAGTTCGAGTCCCGGACTCTCATACCCGGCCGAAAGATCATAGTACCACCTGCCGTTCCCGGCTTTACCTATCTTGAATTCAGCTCCTGACCCGGTAAGGGCAGTCAATGAGCTGTCAATCCCAAGGTGTTTAAAATCAGGTCTTTGCATATATCTTGCTGACTCATATTGTAACATAAGAATGGATCCGGGATCGCCGCTGACATAACTGAACAGGGATTTCAGGGATATAAAATAAGTTTTATCTTTCCACTGGTGCAGCAGGTCCAGTCCCCCGGAATAGGCCTCATCGGTCATAAAAAGGAGGTGATCATCTTCTATGTTCCGGTTAGTGGCCGTCAGCATGCCGCCTATTATGGTATTGGCATCATTGAAATCCTTCTGGATTCGTGTGACCAGGTAGTTGGTGAGGGGCTCCACTGTTTCCAGCCGGCTCTCATCCGCATCATTCCTTATTTCTGCTGATTCCTTTGCCGTAAGGCTGTGCATGAGTCCTATTGACAGCCCGTTCTGGCTCTTACCGGTAAGTTTGACGGCCGATATGATCCTCGAGTTATCAGGCATCCTGGAATATTCTCCCGCTCCGGTGAATGGGGTATGACTGGGATAGGACCCAATGCGGCGGGAATAGAACAGCTGGTTCTCGTCCCCGAATTCATATTCAAAAATATTCTTTCCTTCAAGGAAAAAGGGGCGTTTTTCATCGAAGAAGGTTTCAAATACCGTCAGGTTCAGTTCCGAAGGGTCTGCTTCCACCTGCCCGAAATCGGGATTGACAGTAAGATCCATGGTGAAATCGCTGGTGATGCCGATCTTGGCATCCAGTCCGGCGTTGAATTTCGGATCTGTACCGGTGGCAAAGGGATTGCCTTCAACTGCTTCGGATCTCTGGATGCCACCCAGGGCATAGGGCATCAGCTCTATCCTTCTCGACCTCCCGGAAGTTTCTATACCGGTGAGTGTCCCCAGGGCGCTCATCCTGGCCGGTGCATCACGTGGTATCAGCTGCCACTGGTCCTCTTCCTGGTTACGGCTTATCCACCTCCATGCATGGAGTCCCCAGACCTGCTCGGGATTATTGCTGTACCGCAACTGGCTTAAGGGTATCTTCATTTCGGCGGTCCAGGCCGAATCCTCAACAGCCGTTTTCCCTTCCCACACGGCGTTCCAGCTTTCATCCCAGCCCGGGTTTGTCAGTATCAAGTCTATCTTTCCGCCTGATGCGGTGAGGTCGAACTCGAACCCGGTACGCTGGTCATTATAACTGTCAAAACAAATACCAACAATATCTCCGTCAAAGTTGTCCCTTCTGGCGGGGCGGAAATCTATCCTATCCGGGTCCGTTTCATATGCCCTGATGGCGGCATAAATATATTTATCATCATAAAGTATCTTGAAACGGGTTTCCTGTGTGGGTGGCACCCCTTCCTCGGGCATCTGCTGGATGTAGTATTGTGACCATTCCCCCTCATTCAGCCAGCAGTCATCATCGAGGCGTCCGTCAATTTTCGGAACAGATTGTATTTTTACAGTAGTATATTCTCTTTTCTCAATGGTACCGAATATCCTGCTTGAATCCTTTTCAGAGGAAAGGGGGAGTGAGGATGATACTGCCTGTTGAAATAGTATGAGGAGTGTGAAAGAGATGAAAGTTAGCCTGCTCATTGTATTCTCCGATATACTGCCTTTTCAATAATCAAGCTGCAAATATACTATTTCCTTCAGGATTTTGTAATTTTAACCGAATACAAACCAAAGAGTAGAAAAGATGAAAAAAAGTATTTATTTCCTTGCCGGGATATGTATTATCCTGTGCTGCCAGAACTGCCGGCAACCATCTGCTTCACAACTCCCTGCTGTTGACAGGGAATCGGAGATGTTGCTGATCGAGGAGACCATTACCAATTCCATATGTTGGGCCATGGACAAGGATACTGTGAAACTGTATGGTTCGCTGGTCGGGGATTCAAGCCTGTTCATCATCAATCCGGATTCATCCTATGTTAGGGGAATTGAAATGATCAGGCAGGTAACCGGGGATGTCTGGCTGGATGAGCGCTTCAAAGCAACGGAATGCCTGATCAGCCATCTGCGCATAGGCCTCGGGGAATGCGGAACAGTTGCCTGGTTTTCCTGCCTGCTGCAGGATATAGGGGAGTGGGACGGTCAGGCCATGGGCTGGTATGACACGCGCTGGACCGGGGTACTGGAAAAAAAATATGATAACTGGCGGATCGTACAGATGCACTTTTCCTTCGCTTCGGATTAGTGATTATAAGAGATATTTATGAGCTCCATTCTCCTTTTAATTTTCCCGTGGAATATTGTAATATGTATGATCCGTCCAGCCAGCCCCTGCCCAGATGGAGTCCGGAGGATGACCGGTGGATACCAGAGATCTTCCGCGACCTGAGCAAAGAAAATATGAGGGGGATCATTGCATCCTAATTATACATCCAATGAGTATTTGGATTATTGCATAGGGCTCATCTTGGACGAACTGGAGATGCTGGAATTGTCTGGAAACACTCTTGTTATCTATATCGGCCATCTCTGCCTGGATACAATCCCGTGACTGTGAAGAAGGTTGTGTATGCCTATGTTAAGAGCATTGAAGAAGGACTGACAGGCCGGATGTTCATGGTTTTTGAAAAAAGCTTATAGCCTTTGCAACAGTGCCTTTTCAATCTCGTGATTCTGCAATATCACAGGATTGTTTTTATGTCCGGACAAAGAGATTATCTTATCAATATCGAATCCTTCGCTGATATAATGGGTAAATCCGGCCACATTCAGATCGGATACCATTTCATCCAGGCTGTCTGCCAGTGACAGGGCATAATATTCATTGCTTTTATTATCGTGTACTGAAAAGATCCGGCCTGCTTCTGCATATTTTTTCAGGTAAACTCCCTCTTTATCCCTGTCCAGCAGTTTATCAATATTTGCCCTGTTAATAACTTCCAGGAGGTTGCCGCAGATGGCCCCATGGGGTATATCGTATAAGCCGCCAATTGTTGAAGCCAGTCCGTGAATTAGTCCTAGTCCCGCATTGGCCAGAGTTATCCCCGAAATCAGCGCGGCATAGGACATATCGGTCCGGGCAGCCAAATCACCACCATCCCAGCAGACTTTTAACAGGGACCTGCTGATACATCTGATGGCTTCAAGGGCAATGGAGTCTGTAAACGCTGATGCTTTTATCGAGGTGTATGATTCCAGGAGCTGTGAAAAGGCGTCCAGTCCGCTCAGGGTAGTGATGTTTTCCGGACAACCGAGAGTAAGGGCTGGGTCAATAATTGCCAGGTCCGGAACGAATTTTTCATGTCGCAGTGATTTTTTAAAGCCATTGCCTCCCCGTTCACATATCACTGCATTCTTGGTAGCTTCACTGCCAGTCCCGGATGTGGTTGGCAGGGCGATGAAGGGTATTTTACTGCCATTGTGTTCTTTGTCGCCTACACCCTCAAGGTAGTTGATAACCGGGTCCTTAACGGTAAGCATTGCCGATATGGCTTTCCCTGCATCTATGACACTGCCTCCTCCTATGGATACCAGCACATCAATACCTGCATCCCGGTACATTTCTACAGCAGCATCTACTATCCGGGGAGTAGGCTCCGAGTCCACATTGTAGGTATGAAACCGGATGTTATTTTCCTTAAGCTCTTTTTGCAGGCTGTCCCAGTACGGAGAACCTTGGAACGACTGGCTTCCCAGGACCAGCAGTGCATTATTTCCGTATTTTCTGATCCGTTCAGGTAAGATTGAGACGGTACCCGGACCAAAGCAGATGTCAGGTACTCCTGTTAATTCAAAAGCTGCTGTCATGTCACAGATTTTATGGACAGATGCCCGAGAATTTGATTCCTTCACGTGGCCTGGCCATCCATGCAGCAACCTTTTCCCGCCACAGCAGGTAATGGTCTGTCTGCTTGTGGGCGGCAGCAAATTCAGTATTTTCATATGCTTCGTAGAGCAGGAATTTTTCAGGGTTTTCAGCATCCTGCAGGACATCGAATCTCATGTTGCCGGGTTCCTGTACGGAACTTAAATGATTCTCCGTGCAAGCCAGGATAAAGTCATCAATATTTTCGGGCTTTACATATACATGGACAGCAGTTACTACCATAATATCAGGTTTTTGTTTTGTTTGTTTGCCTCATGAACAATTTTATAAGATATTCTTTTTTTACGTGATTTTCAATTTTGGTTTGTCGTTTAATGCTATTAATGTTTTTTCCTTTTAAATTTAAAGTGCTGTAAATGTTTGTATGTTCTCAGACTGCAAACTGAAATAAGCTACAGCGGAATCTGAGGGATTGTTCATATTCCGGAATGAAAGCCTTGAAAAGTATGAAAAGATCCATTATTATATTTCTTGTGATCCTGGCAGCATGCAAACCTTTTCATAAGGAAGCCGGCAATACCGGTAATGACACCTGCCTGGCAGAAGAGGTAAAAAAAGAAACCTTACGCGCCTGGAAAGCATATGTAAAATATGCCTGGGGACATGATGTGCTGAAACCTGTTTCAGGAGGGTATCATGACTGGTATGATCAGCCTGCTTTTATACAGGGTATAGACGCATACAGTACGCTGAAGGTAATGGGACTGGATGAGGAAGCAAAGAGAATTGAGCAATATGTGGCTGACAGCCTGGACTTTGATATAGATATTTTTGTGAAGACTTTCGAGTTCAATATCAGGAACCTGGGTGGACTGGTATGTATGTATGAACTGACGGGTAATCCGAAAATTCTTGCCAGGGCAGAAGATTTTGGACAGCGGCTGATGCCGGCATTTGAATCCGGGACCGGGATCCCTCATTACTGGGTCAACCTGAAAACAGGGGAAGTAAAGGGTGACACTGTAAATGTAGCTGAAGCAGGTACCTTCCTGATCGAGATGGGTGTATTGAGTTATTATACACAGAACCCGGAATATTACCAGGCTGCAAAAAAGGCGATCATGCAGGTCTATGAGCATAGGTCCCCCATCGGCCTGGTAAGCGAGAACATTAATATAGAAAGCGGTGCACCGGTGGACAGTATAAGCCATATAGGTGCCTGCATTGATTCCTATTATGAATACCTTTATAAGGCCTGGTTACTGTTTAAGGATCCTGATCTGAAGGTTATATGGGATAATAGTATGCCGGCTGTGCACAAGTATATAGCAGAAGAATCTGAAAACGGGCTCTTCTACGGAAAGGTCAATTCATTTACGGGGGAACTTATAAAACCGGAGATTACCCTGTGGGATGCCTATTTCCCTGCATTGCTTGCCCTGTCAGGGGACACGGAGAGAGCGAAAAAATTGCAGGAATCCTGGCACTGGCTCTGGAACAAGCATTCCCTGGAGCCCATGATATATAACTACGAAAGCGATGAGATCATGAATCCAAGATATTATCTGAATCCTGAAATCATCGAGTCGGCCTATTACCTGTTCTATTTTACAGGAGACAGTGCATATTACGAGATGGGCAGGAAGTATTATAAGGATATAAAGGAGTATTGCCGGACCGGTATCGCCTATGCCCATATTGAGGATATAAGGACAAAGGAGCAGTCTGACCTGATGTCCACATACTTCATCGCTGAAACTATGAAATATTTCTATTTACTTTTTTCAGAGGAATGCAGGGTGAATCCTGATGATTACGTATTCAGTACGGAAGCTCATCCATACAGAAAAATGAGTTTCAGCCAGGATAAAATAAAGACCGGACTGGGCATCTGACAGCATTGTCTGGGGATTTCGGAAAAAGTTTTAATACAATAATCAGATGAGAACAAGAATTATTGCTTCATGCATGATCATATGTGCACTGCAGTTATATACCGGGTGCACAAGAGTTAGCCCTGTCATTAGAATATCTGATTCCGCCTCGCAGCTGGAAACACTGGCTGCTAAAGAGATACGCCGGTACCTGTACCTGACAACAGGGGAATTACTGGAAATTAGGAATTCGGATGCCGGTACACAGCAGACCATCATCCTGAAGGTGGATGATCAGCTGGATACCCAGCAATACAGACTTAAAACCCTTGATAATCAGCTGGTTATTTCCGGTGGTTCGGACCATGGATTGCTTTACGGGGCGTATGAATTGGCGGAGCAGTTCGGGGTCCGCTTCTACCTGCACGGCGATGTTATCCCTGATGAAAAAGTTGCCTTTAAAATTCCGGTGCTGGATATTGATGAGACACCCTTGTTCAATTTACGCGGTATCCAGCCTTTTCATGATTTTCCCGAAGGCCCGGATTGGTGGAATGAATATGATTATAAAGCTGTTATTGCCCAACTGCTGAAAATGAAAATGAATTTCATCGGTTTTCATACCTATCCTGAAAACAAGGACTGGAACGGGAATGGGTACCGGCCGGCAGAACCTCTGGTCTGGATAGGAAAGGAGCCAGATGTTGATCAGCACGGTAATGTTAAAATAGCCTATCCTACAGCACATTTTTATACCAATGACAGCACCTGGGGGTATGGCGTGGCCCGGACATCAGAGTTTTCCATGGGAGCGGGACAGATATTTGAATCCGATATTTTTGGTGCCGATTATATGAAAGGTATGCCCCCCTGGCCACGCAGCGAAGAAGAAAATATCCGGATCTTCAACCAGGCCGGGAAAATGTTTGGTGAGGTCTTTGGTTTTGCCGAGACCCTGGGGATCAATACCTGTATAGGAACTGAAACCCCGCTTGTAATCCCTGATGATATTAAAACTGAATACAGGATACATAATGAAACGGATGATGAGATAAGAGAGCTATACAGGGGAATGTTCGGCCGTATCAGTAAGATCTACCCAATTGATTATTACTGGTTATGGACCCCTGAATACTGGACCTGGAGCCCAGTCAGTGACCAGGAGGTCATGCGGACTGAAATGGATATGCTCCTGGCATATGAAGTACTGGAAGATATGGGCAAGCCATTCCGGCTGGCTACCTGCGGGTGGGTGCTGGGTCCCCCGGAAGACCGTTCTCAATTCGACAACTCTCTTCCTAAAGACGTGCCCTTCAGTTGCATTAACCGTGGGGTGGGATACTCACCTGTAGAGATCAGTTTTAAGGATGTCTCCGGGCGTCCGAAATGGTCCATCCCCTGGCTGGAAGACGATCCGGACATGATCTCGGCTCAGCTCTGGGCCGGCCGTATGCGTAAGGATGCCCTGGATTCCTGGCTATACGGCTGTGATGGTCTGCTGGGGATCCACTGGCGGACCCGGATGGTTGGTCCTAACATATCAGCCCTGGCAAAGGCAGCCTGGACGGCTGACGAATGGGCAGGTATGCAGGTTGAGGGAGTCAGGGACCTCCAGGTTGATGATTTTTACACGGACTGGGTTAAGACGCAGTTTGGCCTTGATGACCAGGCACTGGTAGATCTTTTTATCTCTCTCGACAGCAAAGGATACGAAGCCAAAGAAGGACATAAGGGAGATGCTCCGCTTAATGCCTCACAGTGGATCGCGGGTCCGGGTTCCCTGATGATGAATGCAGGTATTAGTGATATCAAAGAACACATCAGCCGATATGGTTTTATAGGTGAGCTTGAATCATACAGGTGCAGGATCACAGGCAAGGGAAATATGGAACGCTTCAATTACTGGCTGCAATCATTCATGTTCAATGAGGCTATTCTTCAAACCGCCCTGACCAGGAAAGAGCTTGATCTGGTTATGGAGGAGATTGCCGCTGAACCTGATATGGCTAAAAAAGGGGAACTGGCCGGGGAAAAAGCCCTTGCTCTGCGTATGGAAATGGTTAAAAAATGGGCAGAGATGACGCGCATCCTCCTGTCAAAAATTACCACCAATGGAGAGCTTGGTACACTGGCCAACCTTGAACTGCATAATCTCAGGAAACTGGATTATCTTTACGGACATGATCCCTACCTTGAGGAACTGGGGATAGCCTTGCCACCAGACGCGTATCTTCCAAGTATGTATGATGGCCCAACCAGGATTATTACCACCGGCTGTCCTTCTGTACTACTTGAGGGAGAGGATCTTTACCTGCGGGTGAGGGTCTTGTCCTCTGCCCGGGAAATTCATGGAGAGCTGATGTGGCGGAGACTTGGCAGTGGGAAATTCTCAGCTGTTCAACTGGAGCGCGTCAACAGGAATGTATTCCAGGCAGGCATCCCGGCTGATGAGATAAAGGGGGATTTTGAATATTTTATTTCGGTGGATGCTGCCGGAGAGGAGATAATGTATCCGGTTACAGCACGAAATATCAACAATACTGCTGTAATATTGAAATAATCATACTTATGATTTAAAAATCAAAACAATGAAGCTACAACTATGGCAGATGCTGTTCATTTTAGCAGCAATTTTGTTCAACTCTTGTATAAAATCTGGAGAAACATCAGAGAATATCCTTGAAGCAGATGTGATTGTCTATGGCGGCACATCTGCAGCTGTTAGTGCAGCTGTCCAGGTCACACGCATGGGAAAATCAGTCATCGTCGTATCACCGGACAAACACCTGGGAGGATTGACAGCAGGTGGGCTGGGTTGGACAGATACTGGTAATAAGGAAGTTATCGGAGGCTTATCAAGGGAGTTTTATCACCGGCTATTCCTCGAATATCAGAAGCCTGAAACATGGGCATGGCAGGAAAGAGAGGAATATGGTAACACCGGACAGGGAACTCCGGCCATTGACGGGGACCGGAAGACCATGTGGATATTTGAACCCCATGTGGCCGAAAAGGTATTTGAAGACCTGGTCTCGGAGCATGAAATTGAAGTGTTCAGGGATGAGTGGCTGGACCGGGATAAAGGCCTTATTGTTGATGAAGGAAAAATAATCTCATTAACAACCCTGTCTGGAAAGGTTTATAAAGGATCAATATTCATTGATGCTACCTATGAAGGGGACCTGATGGCCGCTGCCGGTGTAAGTTATCACGTAGGCAGGGAAGCCTGTGATATATATGATGAAGAGTGGAACGGTGTCCAGACCGGGGTATTCCACCATGGACATTATTTTATGATGGACATTGATCCCTATGTTGTTCCCGGGGACCCGGATAGCGGGTTATTACCCGGAATCTCGGACCAGGATCCGGGTAAAAATTGTGAAGGGGACCACAGGGTACAAGCCTATTGTTTTCGCACATGCCTGACCACACATCCGGAAAACAGGGTAGCTTTTACCAGACCGGAAGAATACGACCCGGACCAGTATGAATTACTGATCAGGATACTCGATGCAGGATGGAGGGAAACCTTCTATAAGTTTGATCCGATACCCAACCTGAAAACGGATGTTAATAATCACGGTCCATTCAGTTTTGATAACATTGGAATGAATTATGACTACCCGGAAGCCTCATATGAAAGAAGACGTGAAATAATTAAAGAACACGTGGTATATCAGCAGGGACTGCTGTATTTCATCGCATACGATCCTAGGGTTCCTCAGGATGTCCGGACAAAAATGCAGTTATGGGGTCTGTCTGCGGATGAATTCACGGATAATGGAAACTGGCCGCACCAGATTTATGTGCGGGAAGCAAGACGGATGACAGGAGAATACCTTATGAATGAAAACGATATTCTGGGTAAGCGTAAGGTTCCCCGGCCGGTAGGTATGGGATCCTATACCATGGACTCCCATAATGTTCAGCGATATGTTACACCCGGCGGTTTTGTGCAGAATGAAGGGGATATTGGAATACATCCACCGGTACCTTACCAGATCGATATGGGATCACTGATACCTAAAAGGGAGGAATGCAGGAACCTGCTGGTCCCGGTATGTGTCTCTTCATCACACATTGCCTTCGGTTCCATCAGGATGGAACCGGTGTTCATGATATTGGGACAAAGCGCTGCTACCATGGCAGCCATGGCTGTAGATAAAGATATTGATGTCCAGGACATTGATTACAATGAACTTGAATCCTTGTTAATTAATGATGGGCAGGTATTAAGTCTGAAAAACCGGTAAACTCTCTTTAGCAAATAAAAAATAATTCGAAGAAAAGCATATGAACAAAACAATAAAAGGGCAAGTAAAATGGCGTTTATATGTTATTATCCTATGCGTATTTTTGATCAAGGTATTTGTGGGTCCGGGTATATTTGCCCAGAAGAAACCAAAAGCGATGCACACCATAAGTGGCTATATTGAAGATAAATCAAGTGGTGAAAAGTTATTGGGGGCAAATGTGTATAACCAGCACAACCTTATCGGCACAACATCAAATACCTATGGTTTCTTCAGTGTTACATTGGCCGAAGGGTCTGTTAAATTGGTAGCATCATTTGTTGGTTACAAGCGGTATGAGCAAGATATTGATCTTACATCTGATACAACTTTACATATAAAGCTTTTCCCTTCTATAGAAATAGAAGAAGTAAAAGTTGAAGCCAAAAAAAGGGAGTATAAGACGAGGTCGCAGCTAAGTGTAATAAAAGTCTCATCAAAGGAAGTAAATAAAATACCAGCGCTACTTGGCGAAGTTGACTTGCTTAAGTCGCTGCAACTATTGCCTGGTGTGCAGTCGGGTACCGAGGGTTCAAGCGGTCTGGTTGTCAGGGGAGGAGGCACAGATCAGAACCTGATTATCCTGGATGGTGTGCCGGTATACAATGTCAACCACCTTTTTGGTTTTTTCTCGGTATTTAATGCTAAAGCCATTAAAGATGTCAGTTTGTATAAAAGTGGTTTCCCGGCAAGATATGGAGGCAGAGCATCGTCTGTTATTGATATTAATATGAAAGAAGGGAATAATAAAGAGTTAAAGGGTGAAGGATCAATAGGGCTTATATCTTCAAAATTCACTTTTGAAGGGCCATTGAAAAACGAAAACACATCATTTATTATCTCGGGCAGAAGAACATATCTTGATTTACTTGCAAAACCATTCCTGAAGACTGTTGAGGATGGTCGGACCAGTGAATATGGTTATTATTTCTACGATTTAAACATGAAAATAAACCATAGATTTTCTGATAAAAGTCGACTTTTTCTAAGTTCATATATGGGAAATGATGTTTTTCATTACGATTTGGAAATAAAAGAAGATAAGGATGAGGTTAACATTCTGGATGAGTTGAAGTGGGGCAATATTACTACTAATTTACGTTGGAATTACATGGTGAGCAACAAGCTGTTTACCAACACTACCATATCATACTCAAATTATCGTTTCTCGTTAAAAGATGAAAATAAAACAACGGAATATGATGGGACAAACAAGGAAATAACCCATAACTCGCTGGAGTTTCTAAACGGGATATATGACCTGAGTGCTAAGGTAGATTTTGATTATTTCCCCAATCATAATCATATTGTAAAATTTGGCACAGGTTATTATAACCATACTTTTGTGCCCTCTTCTTTCACGCAGAAAAAAGATCCGGGAAGGGATACTTCATACAGTATAAACATATCTGGCCACGAAGCCTTTATTTACCTGGAAGACGATATAGCTATTGGTCAAAAAGCAAATGTAAATTTAGGATTTCATTATTCATTTTTTCGTACCGGAAAGAAAAATTATTATCATTTTCAACCCAGAGTTTCTGCGAAATATTCACCATGGATAAATTTAGCTTTTAAAGCTTCATATTCTAAAATGGTGCAATACCTGCAAACCAATTCATATTCAAGTATTTCTTTACCAATTGATTTATGGGTGCCGTCTACAGATTCGCTTGATCCAATAGAGGCCAGTCATTATTCTTTTGGGATAGATTATCAATATACAAACAAATATAGCATAGGCGCAGAAGGTTTTTATAAAACCATGAAAAATGTAAAAGCATTTAAAGAAGGGGTAGCCCCAAATACTGAATTTTTGAATGACATTGTGCAAGGAATAGGATGGGCATATGGCATTGAGTTTATGATAAGGAAAAATGCAGGGAAAACTACAGGGTGGTTGGCCTATACCTGGTCAAACTCCTGGCGTAAATTTAATGGCATCAGTTTTAACCAAAAATTCCCTTATAAATACGACCGGAGAAATGATATCAGCTTGGTGGTAATGCATAAATTCAGCAATAGGATTGATTTGAGCGGGGCCTGGGTTTTTGGAACTGGGAATGCCATGAGTTTGTCAACGGAAAAATACATCTCTAATTTTGCGCTTGAAGCAAATAGCCCGGGCGAGATAGGCAAACCTCACATTCAACAATACGAAAGCAGGAATAATTACAGAATGCCCAATTATCATAGAATGGATATAGGTATTAATTTCCATAAAGAGAAAAAAAGAATTACCCGTACATGGAGTTTTGGTGCCTATAATTTATATAACAAGAAAAATGCTCTTTGGATTTTTTGGGACGATTCCGAGCGGTTCGCGAATAAAAAAGCCTTGTACCAAATAAGCTTATATCAGATAATACCTTATTTCACTTACAGTTTTATATTTTAATTATGAGAATTATTCTCTTTCTGATGGCTGGTATGTTTCTGATTTGTTCCTGCGAAACAGAAATAGATATTGTTTTACCATCTGATGAAAAGAGAATAGTGATTAATAGCTTTTTTAATGATGAAGAATTCCTTTATGCTAATATTTCTTCAAACCAACCCTCAACAGATGGAGATACTGTTTTTTTTATTGACAATGCCTGTGTTTTGCTCTACGAAAATGATATTTTTCTTGACACCTTAAGCTTACTTTCCGATGGCAACTATGTTTCTAACAAGGTAATTCCTGAAACAAACATACCTTATAAATTAAAAGTGGAAGTACCTGGTTTAACAACTGCTACAACAGACTTTACGCGAATACCTGTTTCTGTTGAGAATTTTTCATTGGATACTTTTTCGTATGTGGACAATATTTCAAAGAGGGAATTCAGGCATGTAAGGATAAAATTTAAGGATATTGAAAATGCCACCAATTATTACTTGTTATATATGATATGGGTGGGCACACGCTACGAATATGATTCGGATAGTATTATAACAGACTCTGTAAAAACAAAAGTAGCTTATGGGTGGGGACAAGGTATTAATATTCCGCATACAGGCAGATTGTTATTTTCCGATGAATTCTTGGAAGGAGATACCATAGAGCAAAATTTATTTTTTAGAAAAAACATGTATGGTTCTGGCCTGGGCAAATTTGATAATTTAAAGGCATACTTTAAGCTATGTACAATAAGTGAAGAGTATTATTTGTATGGCAAATCTTATTCCGAACAGCATAATAGCATTGACTATTCCATGTTTGTTGAACCTGTACCTGTTTATTCAAATATTAACAATGGTTATGGCATTTTTGCTGGTTACGGGCAATGTATCGATTCTGTTTTTTATCGTGAATGAGAAATTATTTTTATTATATGTGTCAGAATATCACATAGTTATGAATATAATAAAATGTATATTGTTGATAATTAGAGAATTATAAATTCTGGTTATATCGAACTCATGTAATGTTATTTTCAAATAATTATAAAATTAAAACATATGAAAAGCAGTCACAATCTTACGTTATTCCCGGTATTATTGTTTGTTGGCTCTGCAGTCCTTGGCCAGGGATCACCCACTATTGCCGAACATCTTGGCTATCCTCCGGATGCAAAACTCCTCATAATCCATGCGGATGACCTTGGACTTTCACATTCGGCAAATGCGGCCAGTATATCTGCCTTTGAGAACAATGGCATCACCTCAGGAAGCATTATGGTTCCCTGTCCATGGTTTGCAGAATTTGCTTCATATGCCAAAGATCATCCTGGACTGGATGTTGGTATACATTTAACCCTGAATGCAGAATGGAAAAATTATAAATGGGATGGAGTAGCTCCTTCAAGTGAGATCCGGAGCCTGCTGGATGATGAAGGATATTTTTATGCCTCCACTGAAGAAGTAGGTCAGCATGCCGATCCGGTTGAAGCAGAAAAAGAATTCAGGGCACAGATAGAAAGAGCACTGGCTTTTGGCATTAAACCCACCCATTTCGATACCCATATGGCCAGCGCCGGGGCCACACCCGAATTGATTCAGATCTACCTGAAACTTGGGAAGGAATATCAAACCCCGATACTCCTCCCACGTTTTTTTCTGCAGGGCCTGCCACCTGAGTCCAGGGAGGAAATAGCATCGGATTATGTTCTTCTGGATAATCTTCTGATGATGGGAACAATCCCTGAGGATAAAAGCTGGAACGAAGCCTATAAGCAAATGATAGAAAACATCAAACCCGGACTGAACGAGTTAATTGTTCACCTGGGATATGATGATGATGAGATGAAAGCCATAAGCGTTGATCATGATGATTTTGGTGCAGCATGGCGGCAGCAGGATCTTGATTATGTGCTTAGTGAGGAGTTTCGTTCAGTGCTTAGAGAGAATGACATTCAAATGGTTGGCTGGAAAGAAATTCAGGATTATATACGTACTAAGGAGGCAAAATAATAGACATAGTTCTTGTGAATAAGGAAATATTCATCTTTTATTAATACTTCATAATATGAGACAGCTATTTAAAACAGTACCAGTCCTGTTACTGGTTTATGATTCCGTAAGGATGAACCATCCGTGATAATTTATCCCCATTCCTGCATCTGCTGAATTATTTGTAAATTGTTGATGGATTCACAAATATTTTCAAACCGAATGTACAAGTTATTCCCTTTGCTGCTGGTTCTCACCCTGCTATCAGGTATGACAGCGGGAAATCCATCAGCTGTTCCACTCAGGCTCATCAGTAATCCGCTTGACCTGAGGTTTGACCACCTGATGGAGAAAGACGGTCTATCCTCCCAGATAAGCTATTTTATGCTGAAAGATAAATACGGCTTTATCTGGATTGTAACTAATAACGGGCTTGACCGTTTTGACGGAAATAATATAAAGACCTTCAGAAATAATGGAAGAGATGCGGGTTCGCTTCCAAGAGCCGTGATTAATTCACTGTTTGAGGATAGGAACGGTAGATTGTGGATCGCTACAGGAGATGGCCTGGTATGGTATGACAGGAGTAATGAAAGCTTTGTAACAGAGCAGGCAGTCGCAAAGGAGGAAAACGCTGCAGATAATATTATATATGCCATTCATGAAGACCACAGGCAGGTATTATGGCTGTTTACCGGGGCAGGATTGTACTCTTTCGATCCTTCTGCAGGATCATTCACCTCATTTAAGGATTACAATATCGGACTGGGTTATGCTGAGGAATACAGGATATTGAATATTGATTACAACGTTAACAGACGCTTTTGTGAGGACAGGGAGAGAAATATATGGATAGGTACAACCCACAATGGTTTGTTCAGAATTGATCCGGATAGAAACAGGATGGACCATTATCTGCATGATCCTGAAATGCCTGGAACCGTATCTGACAATTCGATACGGGATGTGAAAACCGACTCCGAAGGTGTCGTATGGATCATCAGTGGAAAATCCGGACTGGAGAGACTAACTGACAGGGAGGCCGGACTTTTTGAGAAGTATAACATAACAGGGTCTTTACAGTATATGCCGGACATACTGATGACAATTCACATAGGCCAGCAGAATGCCGTCTGGATATTCAGCCAACAAGGGATTACCAAGATTAATGCCACTGACCTGACTGAAACAGACTACAGTTACCCATCAGATCTGGGATTGCCTGTTATTTATGGTCCTGCTATTGAAGATCCGGAAAACCTCTGGTTTTGCACCAGTACAGGCCTGTTCCGTTTTAACAAATTTACATCTGAACTGTATCGTTATTCTAAAGATGACAGCCGGAGCAGCATGCTGCGGAATATTTGCTATTCTGTTATCCGTGATGATGAAGGCGCCCTTTGGATCAATCACCTCTATCCGGGGATTGACAGGGCTTCCTTTGAGGGCAAAGCAATAAGGTCATTTGTACCTTTTTCCCGTGACTACCTGGGTTTAGACTCTTATTATATTCCTTTTGTAGATGCTGATAATGTACTGTGGATAGGACACAGGGGAGGGGGGTTGATGAAATATGACTTTGATCCTGTGTCCGGATTTACAGACCGGGGCCGGTATCTACACTATGTAACCAGGCTAAAAACCCTCAGCAGCAATCACATTCTGGATATTTCTCAGGATATGGATGGCAGGCTGTGGATAGGGACAGAAAACGGCTTGAATGAATTTGATCCTGGTGGGGACCGGTTTACCAGGTATTTCCAGTCTCTCATTAATCCGGCAACAATAGCTCCTGTGTACCTGGATGGAAATGGAGTGATCTGGCTGGGGATGGAAGACAGGTTGGTCAGGTTTGACAGCCAGAAACAGGATTACCGGTATATTGATATCCGTACTGAAGATTCTGTTAGTTATGGCAAGCTATGGATCAACGACATTTATGAGGATGTAGCAGGGAATTTCTGGATTGCCACCGGCAGGACCGGCCTTCTGTTGATGAACAGGAAAACAGGCATATGCAAAGCCTACCAGTATGATCAAAATATACAGGGATCAATTAGCAGTAATAATATCAATACCATACATGAAGACAGGCAGGGCAGGTTCTGGCTGGGTACTGAATTCGGATTGAACCTGATGGACAGGGAATCGGGGACCTTCAGTGTTTTTGGTGAAGAGACCGGGTTTTATGATGAATATATTTTTGATATTGAAGAAGATGAACAGGGTAATTTATGGTTATGCACGCGTAAAGGCATAACTGAATTTAATCCGGCTGACAGTTCGGTTACCAATCTTGATGAACAGGACGGGATGGTAAACACCGGGTTCATTTTCAGATGTGCAAGGTCCGCTGAAACCGGTATTATGTTTTTTGGCGGACCGGATGGGATAGATTATTTCCATCCTGATCAGATTAGAAGGAATCCGTATATCCCACCGGTTTATATTACCTCCTTGCGTATTAATAATACACCCATGTATTTTGACAGGCCGGTGCCTGAGTTGGAAAAGATAAAGCTGCCATATAATTCCAATGATCTCACATTTGAATTTGTTTGCCTGAACTATACCCAGGCTTGGAAGAACCAGTATGCCTATATGCTTGAGGGTTATGATGATGACTGGAACTACAGCGGATCATATCATGAGGCCAGGTATACCAACATTGATCCGGGAAAGTATGTCTTCCGGGTGAAGGGAAGTAACAATGACCAGGTCTGGAATGAGGAAGGAGACAGCCTGGCCATTATCATCCGCCCACCCTTATGGCGATCATGGCTGGCCTTTCTTATCTATGCAGTTCTGGCCCTTTTGCTGATTTATACTTACAACAGGCTAAGGACATGGAGGCTGGAAAATGAAAAGAGGGAACTTGAAAAACAGGTTGAGGAACGCACTAAAGATATAGAGGACCAGAAAGAAGAAATACTCACAACCAATGATGAGCTGGAAATGCAGAAAGAAGAATTGAAGTCCACTCTCGAGAAGCTACAGAAGGCTCAGTCACAGTTGATAATTGCTGAGAAGATGGCCGCCCTGGGGGAACTGGTGGCAGGAATGGCACATGAAATAAATACACCGGTGGGCATCAGTGTGACTGCGGCATCCAGCCTGCTCAACGAAACACGGAAAATAGCAGAACTCTATAAACAGGACGAGATCAGCCGTACTGATTTCAAAGATTTTTTAAATTCCGCCGATCAGACTGCCAAAATGATACTCTCGAATATGGAACGTACTGATGCAATGATTCAGAGTTTCAAGCAGGTATCTGTAGACCAGTCAACAGAACAAAAAAGGAAGTTCGTGATAAAATCTTATCTTAAAGATTTAATCCTCAGTCTTTATCCGAAAACCAGGGATAAGAAGATAAAAGTTAGCCTGGATTGTCCCGAGGAACTGAGTGTGACATCCTATCCGGGTGCTTTTGCTCAGATAATTACCAACCTGGTAATTAATTCGATGTCACATGGTTTTGATAAGGATGGAGGAAAAATCAGTATCAAGATCGGAACTAACGATAAGGAGATAATTATTGAATATACCGATGACGGAAAAGGCATACCACCTGATGTTATGCCCCGGATCTTTGATCCCTTTTATACCACTGATCATGCAGCCGGGACCGGGCTGGGATTGCATATAGTATACAACCTGGTAACGCAGAAACTGGAAGGAACCATCAGTTGTGAAAGTGAAGAAGAGGGGGGTGTAAGGTTTGAGATTAGAATACCGGTAAACGGGAATGATATCAGTTAATATTATTAAAGTGATATAAATTATTACTTATGGATACAAAAACAACTGAAAACCTTTTTGGACCGGAAGACTCTGCAAACGGCAAGGATAATAATAAGCTTTTCCTGGATGACAAAGAGGAGCAGGAAAAGGAATCTTCTTCGGTCTCTACCGATGAGATGAAGGATTTCTGGAAGGTGCTTGTTGTGGATGATGAAGAAGATATTCACTCTGTGACCAGGATGGCACTGAAAGGATTTACCTTCAAAGACAAAGGAATTCAATTCCTGCATACATATTCTGCCGGAGAATCTGAAAAAGTATTGCAGGAAAATCCGGATATAGCGGTGATACTGCTCGATGTGGTAATGGAGACCAATACTGCCGGACTGAATCTTGTCAGGTTCATCAGGGATGAACTACACAATAAATTCAGCCAGATCATTCTTCGGACCGGATATCCCGGTTATGCCCCTGAACGGGAGGTGATCGTTTCCTATGAGATAAATGATTACAAGACAAAAACCGAGCTTACTGCCTTTAAATTGTTTACCCTTATACTTGCCAGCCTGAGGGCTTACGATTCAATTACCCTACTGGAAGAACTGAGGCTGGGACTGGAAGATAAAGTTAAGGAACGTACAGAGGAACTGGAACAGAAGAATAAGCAGATCATGGAAATGGATCAGATGAAAACCCGGTTTTTTGCCAATATCTCGCATGAATTCAGAACACCTCTGACCCTGATCCTGGGACCCCTTGAAGATATGCTGAGCAAGGAGGAACTGACCGAGAAAAAGCGTTTTGGCATGGAGATGATGCACCGCAATGCTCTTCGCCTTCTGAGCCTGATAAATCAGCTCCTGGACCTTTCCAGGATAGAGGCAGGAAAACTGGAACTTGTCAAAACAATTTTTGACCTGAAAGAAACAGTCTATTCGGTGGAACCGGCGATCAGGATCCAGTCCGAACAGAAAGAATTGAGTTTTGCCATTTCCATCGATCCCGGCCTGCCGAAACTGGTAAAGGGCGACCAGGTCAAATTCCGCCAGGTATTATTTAATCTTTTGGGTAATTCATTAAAATTCACCGAGCAAGGAGATATATCGTTAACGGTGAGAATGGAGAAACAGAGCAAAAGGCATGTGACTGTCTATACCGAAGTCCGCGATACCGGAATAGGGA
>CAZILN010000273.1:0-25352 GCA_964540005.1 uncultured Bacteroidaceae bacterium
TTTAAAGCGAAATTTCTTTCAAGTACCTCATTGACATTATTGCAGAGGAGCTTCAGGAGTTCACTTTCCTTGGTAGTCAGTTTTTGTATCTGGTCGCCAAGGGACAGGAGCTGTTTATTGGTGTCAAACTTATATTGGCCAATAGTGTATATACTTGATTGGGATTTAGTACCGGATCCCCTGGTACGACGGAGGATGGCTTCCAACCTGTATAACAGTTCCTCCATGCTGAAAGGCTTGGTGATATAATCATCGGCCCCGATAGAAAACCCTTCCAGTATATCCTCTTTCATTGATTTGGCAGTAAGAAATACAATCGGGATGTCGCGGTTGATGAGCCGTATCTCTTTGGCCAGGGTTAATCCGTCCTTGTGCGGCATCATAATATCCAGGATCAGGATGTCATACCGGTTCTTCTTGAAGTGTTCGAAGGCCTTTTCGCCATCTGTG
Source organism: uncultured Bacteroidaceae bacterium (assembly GCA_964540005.1). Taxonomy (GTDB): domain Bacteria; phylum Bacteroidota; class Bacteroidia; order Bacteroidales; family SM23-62; genus CAZILN01. Next base: position 451 of record CAZILN010000273.1, read on the forward strand.
GTCCAGTCCGTTTCAAAGGATTTGGCCTGAAGGTACTCCTTCAGCAAGGATCCAAGATTCTCATCATCTTCAGCCAGTAATAACCTGGTTACTTGTTCACTCATCTGACCATTGTTTTATATTGGTAAACAAATCTCAAATTCAGTTCCTTTATTAATCTCAGAGTTTAGTTTAACCTGACCGCTGTGTTCTTCCACGATTTTCTTTACATAACTCAATCCGAGACCGAATCCTTTCACATTATGTATGTTTCCTGTAGGAACCCTGTAAAATTTCTCGAATATTCTTTTCTGATCCTCCTTTTTTATTCCTATACCATTATCTTTTACCCTGATGATAAACTTTCCTTTAAGGTTTAAGGTGGTGACGAATATCTCGGGATTATCACCGGTATATTTGATAGCATTATCTATCAGGTTCGAGATAACATTGGTAAAATGAACGAAATCTATTTTTAGCATTGATCTTTCTGCCTTCAGATCCTCGTGTATAACACCGTTTTTTTTCTGGATCTGTATAGTAAAGTTAATAATAACAGAGTGAATCAGTTCATTTACATCTGTTTGTTTCAGCTTCAGCCTGAGGCGTCCCCGGTCAAAGATAGCCATCTGCAATACCTTTTCAACCTGGTAGCCAAGGCGTTTGCTTTCATCAGTGATCACCGAGGAGATATGATCAATGTTCTTACCTTCGGAAGGAATGCTTTTATCATTCAGCATTTGGGATGCAAGTGAGATGGTTGAAATGGGGGTTTTTAGTTCATGGGTCATGTTATTGACAAAGTCGTTTTTAATCTCTGATAATCTTTTTTGCCTGAAGATTATGAATATAGTCAGAACAAAACTCAGGATGATGATCAGGGTAAGGAATATGGATGAGATGGCCATAAATCCCAGAGATTTCATTATAAAGCTGGTCTTATCAGGGAAATACAGGGAAAGGACGGTCGGACGCCCGAAGATATCATTGGGACGAAGACTGGAGATAAAATAATCCATCTCGGATTCACTCTTATAATTAGCCGTCTGGAAACTTACCTGTGAGTAATTATTCAGGACAGCAAACTCAAAGTCAAGTTCAATACCATTATTTTTAAGTTCCCTGGCAATAATTCCACGCAGAATTTCAGGATCCATCCTCTCCTCAAAGGGGAACTCAGGTCTTACCATTTGTGATACGATCTTGTCAACAAACATACGGTTATTTTCAAGCTGTTGCTCGACTTTGGCCCGCAACCTGCTGGGTTTGACCCAGGTAATGGATTTTGTGCCCGTTGTATCAAAACCGGCAAGCTGCCCTTTCCTGAGATGCAGGACGGTATCCTCTGAGACCACTGTTATTTTCCTACCCTGCGGGGTGTTGGATTCCTGGTAAATGTACAGCTGCTGGTCTATATACTCTTCATCCTCGTTACTGGATGTAATATTAATATTCAAATGCCCGAAAACAGAGGACTCATCAAAAACGAATTCAGTCATAAGTGTATCATTACTATCCTCTTTACCAATCCCGACCTCATCCATAATATGCCAGATAGCTTCACGCTGCTGCACTGCGTTACCTACATTATCCATGGTACGGTTTACCAGCTGGGCAAATTGTTTTTCCTTGACATTGATGGCATTCAATATCCAGTATGCCTGGACTATGATCAGTGCAATCATCGCACAAGCCATGAAAATGGCTATGATCCATAAAAATCTTTTACTCATGACCATACAAATATACCGGGATAGCTGCCTTGTCCTTTTATTTTTAACAATCTTTAACATAGATTAAGGTTGGTTAAGCTATATTGCTGTTAGCTTTGTTGGCAGATACTCTATTACACACAAACACTAAAACACAAACACTAAAACACAATAACACTAATACTTTAGGGCGATGAAAAAAAATTTACCTGCAATACTATTCTCAATCCTGGCATTCGTAATTACATCCTGGAATCCTGTCGAAGGACAGGATAAGAAGACCGGAAAAATCACCCTGCAAATTGAGGAAGACGGGAAAACAGTGGTGGATACCGTATTCGACCTGAAAGAAGGACAGGATCCGGAACACATTAAGAAAATAATTTCCAGTATGACCGGACAGGATGTAATGATCTTTTCCGGGAAATCAGGGAAAGTGACCGAATTATCATTCGGGGACGATGCTGATGAGACTGTCTGGCACATGAAACACAGCATGAAGGCCCATGATTCCACCAAGGTTCTGCATAAGGATCAGATGGTAATGATATATTCCGATGAAGGCGGGAATTTTACATCAAAAGAGATGGATGAACACATGCACCTGAGTCATGATATAGGAATAGACCTGGATTCACTGAAAGAAGCTCTTGGCGGCGGACCGGTTATGGTAATGAAAGATGAGGACGGGAATATTACTACCAGGAAACTGGATGGCGATGAAGACCTGAAATGGGTTTCTGAAGATGATGAAGAGGGTCCCAGGACAGTTGAGATATATGTAAGTTCAGACGGTGGTGATGACGACGGGGATATATATATCATCAAAACAGAGGATGGCCATCATGTCAAGATGATAAAAGGCGGGGCGATAAACATCCATGAAATTGATGGTGAGGACGGGCATGTAAAGGTCATTGTGACTGACGAAGATGGTCATACCAAGGTCAAAACCATGAATATTACGGTGGAAGTTGAAGAGGATTGTGATGAAGAGATTGAGAAGCAAGTAGTTACTGAAGAAGAGGTAGTGAAAAAGAAGAAAAAAAAGTAGAGGTTTACATAATGAAGTGAAAAAATGGCTGCCGCAGGCAGCCTTTTTTTTTATTTTTATTGGAACTTTAAGTAATTGGAAACATATTACTGATTCTATGATAACAGGCAGGGCTAAACATATAGGTATTGTAGGCTGCAGCGCAGAAGGAGCTGCCCTGTGTTATCAGACCATCTGCAGAGAAGGGGCTGAAATTATGGGAAGGCACCGGCATCCTGAAGTTATCATGCATACCTATCCACTTAGCGATTACATGGACAGGATATACCAGGAAGACTGGGAAGGGGTGGCAGACCTGATGCTCGGCTCGGCAGAGATCCTTAAAAGGGCAGGAGCCGAATTCCTGATCTGTCCGGATAACACCATTCACCAGTCATTTGAAAAAGTACGGTCGAATTCTCCTTTACCCTGGCTGCACATTGCAGATGAGGTGGCGAAAGAAGCAGTATCAAGGAATTTTATCAGACCGGGAATACTGGGTACAAAATACCTGGTGACCGGACCCGTTTATCCTGAAAGCTTTAATAAATATAAGATACAGTATCTGATCCCCGAGGAGAAAGAGCGGGAAGAGATAGACAGGATAATTTTTAGCGAACTGGTTTACGGAGAGATCCGCAGTAATTCACAGCAGTATTTTCTGGACCTGATCAATCGCTTAAAATCTGCAGGCTGTGATTCTGTGGTACTGGGATGCACTGAGATCCCCCTGATTGTATTACCCGGGGATGCCAGTCTGCCTTTACTGGATTCAACCAGGATACTGGCACGGTCAGCCCTTAGGGAAGCCACAGCAAAGGAATAAGTGGAAATTTTTCTAAAACATATAAACTTTAACTAATGGATTACCCTGATTTCGTAGCACGATTCTATGATCTTGTATATGATCAGATGAGAACTGAGCATGATAAAGATTACTACCTGCAGAAAATAGCGCAGACTAAAGGAGCGGTACTTGAGATTGGTACCGGGACCGGAAGGTTCTTCTCTGAGGCCCTGAAGCGGGGTGCCGATATATATGGCATTGATATCAGTGAGCATATGCTGTCTGTTCTGAGACAAAAGATAGATAGCCGGGAACATCACCGGGTGAGCCTTCAGAGTGCTGTTGATTTCAGTTTTAACAGGAAATTTGAGCTGATCCTGGCTCCTTTCAGGGTGTTGTCCCATCTGCTCGAACCGGAAGAACAACTAAGGGCGCTGAATTGTATAGCCGGCCACCTTACCGGTACAGGGAGGTTTATTTTTGATGTCTTTATACCAGACCCAGGGATGATCGCACAGGGTCTTGATAAGGCAGTGGATTTTGAAGGGGAATACGCACCGGGAAAGATGCTGAAACGTTCCGTCAGTATGACGGCAGATATCGTCAGCCAGATCAGTGATATAACGATGCGGTTTGACTGGGATGAAAATGACCGGGTCATGACAGAGGAATGGCATTTTAAGTTCAGGTACTATTTTCGTTATGAGCTTGAACATCTGATCAGGCTGTCAGACCTGCAGGCCGTTAAGATATCCGGCGATTTTAACGAAGGCCCCTTAGAGGCAGGATCAAGGGAATTGCTGGTGGAATGCCAAAAGAAATAATATTTAACAGGCCGTAAGACAGAGATATATGAAAATATTACAATCATTGCTGTTCCTGGCCATGTCCCTGCCAATCATGGCACAAACAGAGGTGCCGGATGTACATGCCTGTATCAGAAGTAAAAGGAACGGTAAACTATATTTCCTGCGGGAAGGGAAAAAAATAAAGCAGGCTCCGGCATTTGTGGAGCGCATTGTTTTCGGTCCTTCCGGTTATTCGGTTGAGAATTTTAGTGGTAATCCGTCCGGCACAGCTACCGGCATCCAACTGGACTTTAATAACAGGAAACTGAAAGGTGAAATTATTTATGGACTGATCCCCTATGGAGATTCTGATCATCCGATGCCGGTATTCAGGCAAAGGGCTGATGTTAAAAGAGGCAGGGTGTTTATTGAGTTATTGAATTCATTTTCAGGAGTCTATGATATGACCGGATGGCAGGATTCAGGTTATGGAATGATGGGGTACAGGTTGATTAATAATGATGGACAGATTTTCTATGATGGAAGAGTAGGTTTTAAAGGGAAAGGTCCTTTTACCATTGATGATTACGTGATTGAAGGTCCTTTTATTACTAATACCCGGCCGGATGGAGCCACCCTCTTTTTCACCACGAACCGGGATGTTATTTGTACTGTTGAAATTGATGGAAGGAAGGTCAGCGATGAGAAAGAAGTTCGCAGACATGAGATAGTTCTCAAGGACCTAGAGGTTGACATGAAATACACTTACAAGCTGCTGTGCGGGTCACTGGTGCAAGAGTATTCTTTCAGGACCGCCCCGGAGCCCGGTACACGAAAGCCATTTATCTTCGCCTATGCAAGCGATTCGAGGCAGGGTAACGGTGGAGGGGAACGTGAACTGTTCGGTGCCAATGCATATATAATGAAGAAAATAATGGCCCTGAGCATACAGAAACAGGCCAGGTTTTTACAGTTTACAGGAGACCTGATTAACGGTTACCTTCCGGACATCGAACGAACGAACCTGCAGTATGCCAACTGGAAACGCAGTATTGAACCCTTTGCACACTATCTGCCTGTTTATTCAGGAATGGGCAACCATGAGATCATAATGAATGTTTTTGTAAAACTCACAACGCGGAAACCATTTTTGATTGATAAATTTCCTTTCCATACACAGTCAGCTGAATATATCTTCAAGGAAAATTTCGTGCACCCTGAAAATGGGCCGGATAGTGAAGACGGAGAATGGTATGATCCTGATCCATCCAAAACTGATTTTCCCTCCTATTCTGAAAATGTCTATTATTTTATCTATGATAATGTGGCCATGATTGTCCTGAATTCAGATTACTGGTATTCACCAACAATTGATCAGGAAACCGGAACGGATGGGAACCTTCACGGTTATATAATGGACAAGCAGCTGGCTTGGCTGGAAGAAACCCTTTCCTTGCTTGAGGCTGATGATAACATCGATCACATTTTTGTCACACAGCACACACCTGCCTTTCCCAATGGAGGTCATTCCGGGGATGATATGTGGTACCACGGAAATAATGAGCCAAGGGCTTATGTAGCCGGACAAGCTGTAAAACAGGGTATCATTGAACGAAGGGATGAATACCTGGATCTGCTGGTCAATAAAAGTTCAAAGGTAGTAGCAATGCTGACAGGAGACGAACACAACTACAACCGGCTTCATATTTCTGAAGAAATGAAAAGATATCCCTCAGATTATTCTCATGAAAAACTGGTGTTGAGCCGGGATATACTTCAGATAAATAACGGTGCAGCGGGAGCACCGTACTATGCCCAGGAGGTATTACCATGGTCGGAATATGTTTCCGGATTCACAACCCAGCATGCCTTGGTGCTTATAAAGGTTGATGGAAACAGGGTTGAAATGGAGGTCCTTAATCCGGATACCCTGGAAAAGATTGACAGTGTAATTATAAAGGAGTGATACCTTTTAAAAAAGCAGTTTTTCTTTAGATTTCAGACCGGGAACTTGAATAGAAAAGGCAGTGGTAATATTATCGAGGGACTTCATTTTACTTACCAGCCCTTCTACATACTGATCATCACACTCACCTGTGACTTTTAGAAAAAAATCGATGTTCCTCATTTCTTCAATCAGGAATCCATCATCACACCGGTTGGAAATCAGGTGAAATTCCAGGAGCGTATTTTCGTCATAATACCGGTACAGGGGAAACTCCTGCTTAAGCTCAGGATCGCTATGAAAGACCTCCAGGTTTTCAGTCCTGGTCAGCTGCATTTCAAAGTTTTGATTTATAATCCAGCATACCCGGTAATCATTTTCATGTGAGGAGATACCAATTAAAAAGAATTCATAATCCCTTCCAAAAGATAATTTATATGCCTTTTTAATCAAAACCGGGCTTGTTTCTTAAGAAAATTTATAAATCCTGTCAATATCTTTAAACTTACTAAGATAACTCACTGACCTTTTTCAAAGCTTCCTCTGCTGCTTCCTGTTCGGCTTCTTTTTTCGAAGAACCTGTTCCTTCTCCACACAGCTCATTCAATATGAAAACATCACAATGGAAGATGATTTTTGTTCCACCCGAGGTGATCTGTTCCTTGCTGTTAAAGCTGATTTCATTTTTATTTTTCTGGGTCCATTCCATTATTCTGCTCTTGAAATCGGTCTCATTATGTGAAAGCTTATCCAGGTCAATATATTTTTTCAGTGTGTTCTTTATTATGAATTTTTTCGTGCTTCTGTAGCCTTTATCCAGGTATATGGCACCTATCAGGGCTTCAAAGGCGTTTCCCAGAATGTTCTTTCCTGCCTGGGAGATGTTCGCATTTGTCGTTAACAGTTCTGAAATACCCAGCCTGGAGGCAATTTTATTTAATTGTTTTCTTTTAACGATCTTGGATTTTAGCTGGGTAAGAAAACCCTCATCACGATCGGGGAATATTGTGTACAGATAATCTGCAATAACAGCATCCAGTATAGCATCTCCAAGGAACTCCAGGCGTTCATTATTGATGGCAGTTCCGTCTTTCATGCGATAGCTGGCAGATCTGTGGATGAATGCAATCTTATATAATTCAGGTTTACCCGAAAATATGCCTGTTATTCTTCTAACCTGGTAAATATATAATCTGTCCCTTGAAAAAAATGACAGCATAAGGAAGTACAGGTTTCTGAACACAAATATTAGGATATTTTCTTAATTATAACCGATGCGTTATGACCGCCAAATCCGAATGTATTACTTAAAGCGGCATTTACAGTCCTCTTCTGTGCCTTGTTAGAAGTATAATTCAGTTTATTGTCAAGCTCAGGATCTTCAGTCTGTTGGTTTATGGTTGGCGGTATAATATCATGAACAATAGCCATAATAGTTGCTATGGCTTCTATGGCTCCTGCTGCACCCAGCAGGTGACCGGTCATTGATTTGGTGGCACTGATATTCATCTTATATGCATGTTCACCAAAAACACTTTTAATGGCTTTTACTTCTGAAATGTCACCGAGCGGGGTGGCAGTACCATGAACATTGATATAATCAATTTCAGTCGGATCCATTCCGGCGTGATTCAATGCATTTTGCATGACCAGTCTGGCACCTAAACCATCCGGATGAGGAGCAGTGAGGTGAAAGGCATCAGCAGACATACCTACACCTGCCAGCTCGGCATAAATGTGGGCCCCTCTTGCTTTTGCATGTTCATAGGTTTCAAGCACTAGTCCACCTCCGCCTTCTCCCATTACAAAACCATCCCTGTCTTTATCAAGGGGACGTGAGGCAGATTTGTAATTGTCATTGTTGGTGGACATGGCCATCATGGAATTGAATCCGCCTATACCCGCTTCAGTTATGGCTGCTTCCGAACCACCGCAGATCATCATATCTGCATGACCAAGTTGAATTAGAGATGAGGCATCGATGATAGCATTGGTTGAGGAAGCACAGGCAGATACGGTAGCATAATTTGGTCCCCTGAACCCATACTTCATTGAGATCAGACCGGCAGCTATATCAATTATCATTTTGGGGATGAAGAATGGACTGTAATGTGGGATTTTTCCACCGCCGAAATATACCTCAAGTTCATCCTGGTAGGTCTTTATACCACCTATACCGGATGACCAGATAATACCAATCCTGTCTTTGTCAACAGTTTCTAGATCAATTCCCGAGTCTTCTACTGCCTCATGCGTTGCGAGCATAGCAAACTGGGAAAAACGATCAAGCTTTTTCAGTTCCTTCCTGTCAAAATGATCCGCAGGGTCGTAGTTTTTAACCTCACAGGCAAATCTGGTTTTGAATTTACTTGCATCAAAAAGTGTAATGAGTTCTGAGCCACTGACCCCATTAACCAATCCTGCCCAGAATTCCTTCAGGTTATTACCAATAGGAGTTACGGCACCAATACCGGTAACGACTACCCGTTTCAGTTCCATTCTATCAGTATTTTAAAAAGGGAGATTATTTGGCGTTGTCTTCGATATACTTTGTAGCCTCACCAACAGTACTGATGCCTTCGGCCTGGTCATCGGGAATACCAATATTGAATTCTTTTTCGAATTCCATGATCAGCTCAACCGTGTCAAGCGAATCTGCTCCCAGATCATTTGTGAAGCTGGCTTCGGGAGTGACTTCGTTTTCATCAACACCTAACTTGTCAACAATGATGGCTTTAACTCTGGATGCAATGTCTGACATAGTTGTAAGTTTTAATTAATACTTATTTTGTTTTGAAAAATAACGCTGCAAAGAAATGTATTTCCTTTTTAAAAACAAACAAAAAAATGTTTTTGTTGAGGTAAAAATATAATAATTTGCATTTATTTATTACAAAATACTCAAAAATTCGATGAGCGTATTATCATTTAGAATAATTATACAAAGAGATGAATGTTAAGAAAATAGCCATCTTTGCCTCTGGTTCAGGGACCAACGCTGGGAACATCGCCAGATACTTCAATGACAGGGATTATGCTGAAATAAGCCTGATCCTGACAAACAAACCTGATGCTCCCGTACTTCAGAGAGCAAAAAACTATAACATAGCATCGGTGGTTTTTGACCGGCATACATTCTACGAAACCGACGAGATCATAAACCTGCTCAGCAATAATAATATTCATTTAGTAGTACTGGCTGGATTTCTCTGGCTGGTTCCACAGAATATACTCAGGAACTTTTCTCAGAGGATAATCAACATCCATCCGGCCCTACTTCCCAAATACGGAGGAAAAGGGATGTACGGAAGAAGGGTGCATGAAGCAATAATTGAAAATGGGGAAAAAGAATCAGGGATCACCATCCACTGGGTGAATGAAGAATATGACAAAGGAGATATCATTTTTCAGGCAACCTGCCGGGTCATGCCATCGGATACTCCTGAAAGCCTGGCTGCCAGGGTGCATGAACTGGAATACAAACACTTCCCGGAGGTTATCGATAAATTAATTCTGGATAGCTGAATTTTTCGCCTGCTCAATTGATGCAGTATCCGGTTCGGGCAGGCTGATCATTTCCAGACTCCTGATAACATCAGCTTTAACAGAGTCGTATTCCGACTGCTTATTTTCTTTTACGGGTTCTACAGGAGGGGCTTCGACTTTTAAGGGGTCCACTGTATATCCGTTTTTATAAAAACGAAAATCCAGATGGGGGCCTGTCGACAAGCCGGTGCTTCCCACGTAACCGATCAGATCACCCTGTTTAACATATTTACCCGGACTAATACCCTTACCATAACGACTCAGGTGAAGGTATGCCGTGGAATAGACCGAGTTGTGTTTAATCCTCACCATGTTTCCGGAGGATTTATTATAGGCGGCTTTAATGATCTCTCCGTCTCCTATGGCATATACCGGAGTGCCTGCAGGGGCTGCATAATCCACTCCCAGATGGGGCCGCCTGATTTTCAGGATGGGATGCATGCGGCTGTGAGAGTACCTGGAACTGATCCTGGAAAACCTGAGTGGTGCTTTAAGAAAGGCTTTCCTCAGGCTGTTCCCTTCCTCATCAAAGTATGATTCCACACTATCCTGCATAAACGGAATGGCATAAAAATCTGTTCCCGCATGACTGAACCAGGCACCATGGATCTTACCCACACCGACATAGGCAGAATCAGTGTAATGCTCATCATAGATTATTTTAAAAGCATCTCCTTCATGCAGGCCAAAAAAGTCTATGCTCCAGGCAAAGATCTCGGATAATTCGAAAGCAAGCATGGGATCCAGTTTACGGTCGATCATTGCGTTCCATAGAGAGGATGTTATCTGTCCGGATCCTGTCATAGTCCTGATACTGATCTCCTTGTTCTCATAACGGATAATTATGGAATCATTAAGTTCAATAAAAAGGTAATTAACAGGAGTGTGCTCATATACAAAGTAACGGGCAGATTGTAAACTGTCTTTTGTGCAGTATAACTTGTAAGGTTTACCCGCCCTGATCTTTCTCAGATCAAAAATTCCCCTGGAGCGGGCTGCAATCCTGTCTATTGTTCTGGCAGGCACATGGTGATTTGCCAGTATCCCTGAGAGGGTCTGGTTTTTTTCTACCTTGCCTGTAATGATGATAAAGGAATCCACAGCTATCCCATATTCCCTTATTATGACAGGTTCATGCTTTACAGTATCAGCATACTCTATTAAAATGCCCTCTTCACTTCTATGCTGGAAACCCAGCCTGTAAATCAGGACAACTGATACAATGAAAACAACTATAACTATAAGGATTAACCAGGCTCTTTTCACAGCTGCTTGTTAGATGACTACATTGACAATCTTTCCGGGTACAACTATTACTTTTTTTGCTTTTTCCCCGCTGAGCCATTTTTGTGCTGATTCGTGTGCCAGTACTGCCTTCTCGATCCCGGGTTTGTCCATTGACAGGGGCAGTTCAATCTTAAACCGGAGCTTGCCATTGAAGGAAACAGGATATTCAAAAACATCCACTACCAGGTATTCCTCGGAATATCCCGGCCAGGGATGTTCGGCAAGTGAAGGGGGTTGTCCGTGTATCTCCCATAATTCCTCCGCCAGATGTGGTGCAAAGGGGGACAGCACCTTTATAAAGTCTAGTGCCGTTGCTTCAGTTATACTCCCCAGTTTAATGCAATGATTGGTGAAGATCATCATCTGGGAAATGGCCGTGTTGAATTTCAGCTCCTCGATATCATTCTGAACTTTCTTAATGGTCTGGTGCAGTATTTTAAGTGTTTCAGCCTGCTCTTCGCCTGTAACAATATGATCTGTATCACCAAAGAATTTCCATGCTCTTCCAAGGAAGTTGAAAACTCCTTTAACTCCCTGTTCCGCCCAGGGTTTGGTAGCATCAAGCGGTCCCATGAACATCTCGTACAGCCTCAGTGAATCGGCTCCGTAACTTGCTACCACGTCATCCGGATTGATAACGTTCTTGAGGGATTTGGACATTTTGGCCACTATTTGCTGCAATTCTTCCCCGGTCTGTATATGGTAGTATTTCCCGTCCTTTTCCTCTATCATATCGGAGCTGACCTTGGCACCCGAGGAGGATTCGTAAGCAAAGGCCAGTATCATACCCTGATTGAAAAGCTTCGTATATGGCTCATCGGTGGACACAATTCCCAGGTCATACAGTACTTTATGCCAGAAACGGCTGTACAGCAAGTGAAGAACTGCATGTTCCGCTCCGCCTATATAGAGATCCACAGGCATCCAGTATTTTTCCTTTTCCGGCGAAAACGGAGCCTGCTGATTATCAGGATCCAGGTACCTGAGGTAATACCAGCATGATCCTGCCCATTGAGGCATAGTATTGGTTTCGCGGCGGCCCCTGCGGCCATTGCTGTCGGTAACTGTGAGCCATTCACTGGCATTGGCCAGGGGCGACTGTCCGTCATCCCCGGGCTGGTATTTTTCCAGTTCGGGTAATTCAAGTGGCAGATCCTCATCAGGAATAAGGCTAATTTCTCCGTCTTCCCAGTGAATGACCGGGAAAGGTTCACCCCAGTACCTTTGCCTGCTGAACAGCCAGTCGCGTAATTTATAAGTCACAGCTGCCTTGCCCAGACCCTTCTTCTCCAGCCAGGCATTAATGGCTGCAATACCTTCTTCCTTGTTCATGCCATCGATGCTGAGTCCGGTTACAGGATCAGAAGAGTTAATGAATTTCCCGTCCTCGGTCCAGGGAGCCTTATTCTGAAGAATCTTCTGGCGTAATTCATCTTCAGCTTCTTCAGGATCCATGATGCATCTTATGGGCAGCTCAAATTTTTCGGCAAACTCAAAATCCCTGGTGTCATGAGCCGGAACAGCCATAATGGCCCCTGTACCATAGCCCGTGAGCACATAATCTGCCACCCAGATGGGTATCCTTTCATTATTCACTGGATTAATGGCATTGGAACCGGTAAATACCCCGGTTTTTTCCTTTGCCAGGTCGGTACGGTCGAGATCGGATTTCAGTGCTGAAGCCTTGACATAGGCCCGGACTTTTTCAATATTCTCACTGATCGTCAATTCATCCACCAGCTCATGTTCAGGGGCCAGTACCATATAAGTGGATCCGAACAGGGTATCAGGACGGGTAGTAAAAACCCTTATACTGCGTTCGCCTCTTTCCACTTTAAAATCAACTTCTGCACCTACCGACCGGCCTATCCAGTTTCTTTGCTGGTCCTTGATCCCCTCGGACCAGTCAAGCTGATCCAGGCCTTCGAGTAGTCTTTCAGCATAATGGGGAATCCGAAGCATCCACTGCTTAAGATTCTTTTTTATGACGGGATTTCCGCATTTTTCGTGGCTTCCGTCGGTCAGTACCTCTTCGTTGGAACATACAATCTGACAACTTGTACAGTACCATACCTGTGCATTGGCATAATAAGCCAGGCGTTTTTCGCCAACATAGGTTCTGATGGCTTCACTGTCCTGTTTCTTCATATCATCAGGTATTTCCAGTTCCGTTATAGGTCTGCCCTTTTCTAAATCAGCATCAAACCATGTATTGTAGAGCCGGGTGAATATCCACTGGGTCCATTTGAAATAGCCCGGATCGGTAGTCTTGATCTCCCTGTCCCAGTCATAACCAAGACCCAGGGATTTGATCTGTCTGCGGAATGTATCACAGTTATCATCCGTAGTAACAGACGGATGAGTCCCTGTCTCGATGGCATACTGTTCAGCCGGTAATCCAAAGGCATCCCAGCCCATGGGATGAAGCACGTTGAATCCTCTCATTTTCTTGTACCGTGCTACAATGTCTGTTGCAGTATAGCCTTCAGGATGACCCACATGCAGCCCGCTCCCGGAAGGGTAGGGGAACATGTCAAGAATATAGAACTTTTCCTTAGCAGGATCGGCTTCCACGCTGAAAGTCTTATTCTTTTCCCAGTACTGTTGCCATTTCTTCTCTATCTTGGTGAAATTGTATTCCATAACCAGCTAAAAAACAGAAAGTTTACTATGAAGTTTTGATTTTAGGAAGATACAAAAGTATAAAATCCTCAGCGTTAATAAATAGCAGACTTGAGAATTATTTTTTTAATTTTGCCAAACCGGAGATTTTGCGAACTTGTAACTTGCGAACTTGTAACTTCTATGGTCCCGTAGTTCAATGGATAGAATGTCAGATTCCGGTTCTGAAGGTTGCGGGTTCGAGTCCCGCCGGGATCACCAATTATTTCCGCTCATCCTCTGTTTCAAGGAGGTAGATGGCATCGAGAAGGAGCATGCTGTCGAGTGATATACCCTTTTTATCGGCTTTTTCCTGCACGGCTTCCAGCCATTCGGGGGAGTTCCTGATCTGGCTGATATACTGTTCGATCTTTTTTTGTGCTGAACTTTCCTGCCAGTGAAGATTTCGTTGTGAGACCTGATCCCTGAAGTCTGGTTCCGGGATTATCTTCATTATTTCTTCTGAGACCAGTCTGTTTAAATAGGTGGTTGGGTGCCCGTTTCTCGGGATGGCGTACCGGGATGCCTTGTATTCAGCAAAAGTAGTGTCGGCATCCCTGATATCAACATCGCAGATATAGGGTACATTGCGGGTCTCCATGAATTCCCTCAGAAAATCCAATCTCCAGTCCGGGGAATGATGGTGTTCGGGCTGGAAAATAAGTATGACATAATCAAGTTCGAGTTGTTCGAGTTTCAGCAAAACCCGTTCCAGTATCAAACCGTTTAATTCCAGCAGTTTGCTAATGTATTCCTCCCTGACTTTTTCCTTTGGCGAGAAGGGATATATTTTGCTTTTCCTGAGCCGGTTGAAAATATAGGATCTTATTTCAGGCCTGTTCTGTTCAAAATACTCTTCGGAAGTAAGGGTAATGGGGATTCCCTTAAGTTCCAGTCCCTCATCACCGATTATAAAATATGGTTTTTGTGCGTCCCTGACAGAAAGCATGCAGCGGTCCATATCGGTAGTAAGCAGGCTGAAGATGACAAATGGATTTTCGAATCTCTCGACAGACTGCTCAAACAGAAGGCAGATCTGGTCCACACCATACCCCCCCACGCCATAATTCAACAGGAAATTTCCAGAGCTGAAGGATGGATTTGAATTAAATATGTCCTGGAAGCAATCGACTGAATCTACACACTGGGCAAAGGAATCTCCATATAGCAAAACTGGTCGCCTGCCATTGAGATTAGACTCCTGCCCATGCCTGTAAGTGTTGTGATCAATCTGACCTGTCCAGCCAAGAAGGGGGTGAGGATTTTTAAGGTTAAAGTTCCTGTTGAACAGGTAATTCAGTTTCCAGAAATCTTCATTAAGGAAATCCTCGTTCCGGTTTTTTATATAAACTGCATAATTACGGGCGACCCTCAGGGATTTAAAAGCCTGGCTGTCGCTGAACAGCATAAAACGAAGGGCCAGTTCCAGCAGGAAAATCGTCAGTGCTGTGGAAAATACCAGAAGAATGATATTGCCAAGTATTGATTTCTTCATACTATATGCAATCCGGTATTCCTGTCATTCAGGATAACAAGGATACTCAGTTAGGTTTATTTATCAATCAAGTTTAAACTCTTCTTTCCAGTTGGTGTCATCTTTTAGATGGGCCTGTTTATCCTTTTCAAGGTAATAATTTTCCATAACAAGTACATCCATCTCGGTACGCATAAAACATCTGAAAGCATCATCCGGTGTGCAGACTATCGGTTCACCCCTTACATTAAAACTGGTATTCACTATGACCCCGTACCCGGTCAAGTTCTTAAATTCGTTGATCAATGCCCAATACCTTGGATTGGTAGTTTTACTAACGCTCTGGATGCGTGCCGAGTAGTCGATATGTGTTATGGCAGGAATATCCGAACGCAGGTGGTATAAGCGATCGTACAGCTTCATATCGGCATATCCTTCGGGCAGTGGTCTTTGCCTGTCCTTTTTAACAGGGATGACCATCAGCATATAGGGCGAGGGGCGGTCCATATCAAAATATTCCTGTATGTCTTCTTCCAGCACTGTAGGGGCAAAAGGCCTGAATCCTTCCCGGTATTTAATCTTAAGGTTCATTTTTTTCTGCATTTCCGGACTCCTGGCATCACCGAGTATGCTCCTGTTCCCAAGTGCCCTGGGGCCATATTCCATCCTTCCCTGGAACCATCCAACTACTTTTCCCTCTGAAATATCATTTGCAGCTCTTTTAGCCAGGTCTTCAAAATTCTCAAAATATTCGTTTTCAGCTTTAAACTTTTTCAGTACATCGGATATTTCAAATTTATTGAAGGCAGGTCCCAGAAAAGCTCCCTGCATGGCATCAGGAGAATTATTCACACAGCGCTCAGCATTCATGCCCAGGTAGGATCCAAGGTAGGCAGCACCCAGCGCTCCCCCGGCATCTCCTGCTGCCGGCTGGATCCAGATATCCTTAAACAGACCGGTTTTTAATAATTTACCGTTAGCGACACTGTTCAGGGCCACCCCGCCTGCCATGACAAGGTAATCACTTCCGGTCATTTCTTTTACTGTCCCGGCCATTTTAATGACGATCTCTTCGGTAACCTGCTGGATGGCCAGGGCCATATTCATATAGTCTTGTGATATTTCAGATTCGGCGCTCCTGGGGGGTATGCCAAACAGTTTTTTCCACTCCCTGTTGTTGGTCATTTTCAGGCCGGTTGCATAATTGAAATACTTCATATTCAGAAGTATTGACCCGTCATCACGAATGTCGATGAGCTCATTCAGGATCTTCTCCCTGTAATCCCTGGTCTGGACAGCATCAGGATTTCCGTAAGGCGCCAGTCCCATTAACTTGTATTCCCCGCTGTTTACCCTGAAACCTGTATAATATGTGAATGCAGAATACAGTAATCCAACAGAGTGCGGGAAATGCATTTCAGCCATAATTTCAATTTCTTTACCGCGTCCCAGACCCAGGGTGGCGGTTGCCCATTCTCCTACCCCGTCAATTGTCAGTATGGCCGCTTCTTCGAATGGAGAAGGATAGAAGGCACTGGCAGCATGTGACAGATGATGCTCCGGGAACTGGATCTGTATTCGCTCTTTACCGAATTGTTTCAATTCATCCTTGAGCAGTTTCTTCATGAAAAGTTTCTCCTTGATCCAGACAGGAATGGCAGAAAGATAACTCGTCAGTCCGCGGGGAGCAAAAGCATAGTAGGTTTCCAGCAGCCGTTCAAATTTGATGAAAGGTTTTTCATAGAAACAGATCAGTGACAATTCAGAGTATTCAATACCTGCTTCCTTCAGGACATATCTTACAGCATTTACCGGGAATTCAGCATCATGTTTTTTTCTGGTAAATCTTTCTTCATGAGCCGCGGCGATGATTTCCGATTCTTTAATTATCACTGCAGCGCTGTCATGATAGTATGCTGAAATGCCCAGAATATATTTTGACATACCTGAAGCTGTCTTTTAGAATAATGTATAAATAAAAGGAGCAATTGCGGATCCTGTCGATAATACCATTATGATCCCGAACAACAAAAGGATGATAATAATAGGCAAGAGCCAGAATTTCTTGCGAACTTTCAGGAATGCCCAGAGATCTCTTAAAAACTCCATGCGATTTGTTTTTACTGTTTAATAGGGATTTTTAATGTCTTCCGGTGAAAAAACAATATTCCTTGACCGGAAAACAGATGTCTTATCTTTTTTAAACTTATGCAGGATCAGGTTGTCCTTACCCAGTAACCTCCTAAGTATGCCAATCGGGACAACAAAAATAAAATAAACCACACTTAAAATGATCCTTGATACAACTGCCCCAAGCAGGTTAGATATTCCAAACCATAATATGGCAAAGGGGTAATAAATCTTCGGGAAGATCATATTAACGACCAGGACCGGTATGGCCAGTTTATAGAACAGTTGGTTCTTAGTCAGGAAACCAACTAACAGCAATATCAGTACGAGGGCCATGCCGGCATCTGTTAATTGCTTTTGTGACATTTTTTTCGGGATAATACCGGAAGCGCTTTTAAGATCCATATGGTGTAAAATATTAATAGATACTTCAACTGTAACAGCCTGTGAAGATGCAAAAATAATTCTTTTCTGCGAATAGATGATCCCCATATAATTGTATGGCGAAAATAAAAAAACAACAATCTTGTAAAATATATATATAATATTTGGAAGACCCCCATAAAAATATATATATTTGGCAAAAAATATATATAATGAAAAAGAATACTATGTTTAAAAAGGGGGTAGCAATAATAATTATACTATTAATTGTAGGAACTGGAGGTTTATTTGCCTCGGATGGCAATGGAGTGGATACCGGTACCACTGCATGGATGCTGACTTCCACTGCATTAGTCCTGTTAATGATACCCGGCCTGGCCATGTTTTACGGGGGACTGGTCAGGACCAAAAATGTTCTGGGTACTATGATGCACAGTTTTACGGCCATGGGAGTCATGGCTATATTATGGATAGCAATTGGTTATGCCATGAGTTTTGGAACAAATGTATTCGGGGGCTGGTTCGGATGGAACAGTGATTATTTTTTCCTGAAAGGGATAGATGAAACCGTAATGGATGTTGGTGTTCCTGAATATGTTTTCTCAATGTTCCAGGGTAAATTCGCGATCATTACTCCGGCCCTGATTGCAGGAGCCTTTGCAGAGCGTGTCAGTTTTAAAGGCTATATCGTATTTATAGCCTTATGGGGAATACTGGTATATAATCCTCTTTGCCACTGGGTATGGGCAGGCGATGGATTTCTCTTTAATATGGGAGCTAATGGAGCCATTGATTTTGCCGGTGGGACCGTAGTGCATATCTCGGCGGGGATCAGCGGATTGGTAGCAGCTGTTTATCTGGGTGCCAGGAAGGGATTCCCAGCAACCAGTATGCCTCCCAGTAACCTGACCATGACCATGATAGGGGCCGGATTGTTATGGGTAGGATGGTTTGGATTCAATGCAGGTAGTAGTGTTTCGAGTGGATTAAGCACAGCCCAGGCCCTGACTGCAACACAGGCAGCTGCAGCATCGGGTGCTATTACCTGGATCATTATTGAAAGTATCTATCAGGGTAAAGCCACAGCACTTGGATTTGCATCCGGTATCCTGGCCGGACTGGTTGCTGTAACTCCTGCCGCAGGTGTGGTTCAGCCATACGGAGCACTGATCCTTGGTGTTATTGCGTCCATGCTGTGTTATATGGCCATCATGCTGAAAAACAGGATGGGTTATGATGACAGTCTTGATGCATTTGGTATTCATGGAGTAGGAGGAATAGCTGGAGCACTTTTCCTGACCTTCTTTATCCGGAACAACTGGATGGAACAAGCTGCACTGGCAGCCGGAGGCTCATGGTCAGTCATGCAGCAGTTTGGTGTACAGGCAGCTGCCGTTGGTATAGCCATTGGCTATGCAGCTGTTGTGACCCTTG
The DNA here is from genome assembly GCA_964540005.1 of uncultured Bacteroidaceae bacterium. Classification (GTDB taxonomy): domain Bacteria; phylum Bacteroidota; class Bacteroidia; order Bacteroidales; family SM23-62; genus CAZILN01. Next base: position 19,611 of record CAZILN010000273.1, read on the forward strand.
TCATCCTGTTCCTTGTTAACAAAGTGATTGGCCTGCGTACTAAGGCTGAAGAGGAAATGCAAGGCCTGGATTACAGCTATCACGGGGAGCATGGTTACGGGATGGTCAATGCGGGTTAAATTATTATTAATTAATTATAAAAATTTAAACTTGTGAAACTAATTACAGCCATAATCAGAGAAAATAAGCTTGACCAGGTCAGAGAAGCACTCATAAAAAATGAAATCACCCGGATTACCGTCAGCCGGGTCTCAGGTCACGGTCAGCAGGTAAGGGAGGAAATTTATCGCGGGCAGACGGTCATACCGAACCTGATCCCCAAGATCAGGCTTGAAATAGCCGTTAACCATGAATTCGTTGACATTACTGTAAATACAATCATTGAATCGGCAAGAACCAATGCAGCCGGTGAACTGGGAGATGGGAAGATATTTATTACTCCCCTGGAGGAATGTATACGGATACGAACCGGTGAGAAGGGGAGCCAGGCTATCTAGCTACCCTGATCATGATAAAGCGAAAAGACCTGACAATAACCACCTTATGTCAGGTCTTTCTTTTGAAAACCACATTATAAAAACCACTACCATTAAAAAGCGTTTCTGTACAAATGCGACAGATCAGCTATTAATTCACTTGTAAAGATATCTGTGATCATCATATCTCACAAATAAACTGTGGTGATCTGTATCACTGTTAAGCGGTGATATTTAACAGTAATGAATTATATTTATGAAAGATTTCCCGAAGCAATGACAAAGATCTCACTGGTAATTTGTGTTTTTAATGAACAGGAGAATATAAAGCCTCTGGTTGAACAGATCCATAGCAACCTGCAGGGATTTGATTATGAGATTATTTATGTGGATGACGGATCAACTGATAATACTGTAAATGAAATTATGGCCCTTGGGGATCCAAAGATCACATTGATTGAATTCAAGCTTAACTCCGGTCAGAGTTCGGCCCTGGCAGCGGGAATAGACCATTCTACAGGGGAATTCATTGTAACCCTGGACGGAGACCTGCAGAATGATCCCTCTGATATCCCTATGATGATAAAACTGGCACAGGAAAATGACTGGGACCTGGTGGCCGGTATCAGGAAGAACCGGAGGGATGGGTTTATTCTTAGGAAAATACCCAGCAGGCTTGCCAATGCAATGATACGGCGGACAACCAAGATGAGGATAAAAGACTATGGTTGCACTCTGAAGGTATTTAAGAATGAACTGGCCAAGAACCTTGGACTGTATGGTGAGCTTCACAGGTTCATCCCGGTCCTGGCCAGTTTTGAGGGTGCCAGCATTACCCAGGTTGGAGTAAAGCATCATTCACGGAAATTTGGTAAATCCAAATATGGTCTGGGCCGGACATTCAGGGTGATAAGCGATCTTGTGCTGATGTTATTCATGAAAAAGTACCTGCAGAAACCGATGCACCTTTTCGGAACATCAGGACTGGTCATTTTTCTGATAGGGGCAGCCATCAATATCTATATGCTGGTATTAAAGATCATGGGTCAGGACATCTGGGGCAAACCATTGCTGCTGCTCGGGATATTGCTGATCATTACCGGGATACAGCTGATAAGCATAGGGATATTTACCGAACTGCAAATCAGGACCTACTTCGAATCGCAGCAAAAGAAGCCTTATAAGATCAAAAAAATTACAATCGGTGAGGCGAATAAAACTAAATAGGTACCTCAAGTTTGTACTGAAACTTGCTCTTACTTTTATTGCCCTCTATTTCGTATTTACCAGGATAGAATTCTCAGAAGTACTTGCCGTGTATAAGGGGATCCGTCCATTCTGGCTTATCATGGCTGTTCTGTTCTTCATTTTCTCAAAAATAGTTTCGGCTTACCGGCTTAATGAGTATTTCAGGAAGATCGATCTCCGAATCTCACAATTCACTAATGTAAGGTTGTATCTCCTGGGAATGTTCTACAATCTTTTCCTGCCGGGCGGAATCGGGGGAGACGGATATAAGATCTACCTCTTGAACAGGAAAGGTAATATAAAGATCAGGAAACTGCTTTCAGCCATACTGATCGACAGGATTACCGGATCATCTGCGATAGTATATTTGTTAATTCTCCTGGTGTATATTGTGTCTGTCCCCATACCCTTTAGCTATCAGTATTTTATCTGGCTGCTTGTACCCCTCGGGGCTGGCATTTATTACCTGGTTATCAGGAAGTTCTTTTCCTCGTTTACATCCATTTTTCTTAAAACAAACCTGTACTCCCTCGGGGTGCAGACTTTACAGTGCCTGTGTGCCCTGTTCATACTTTTATCCCTGTCCGGGCATGACCTCTTGCTTTCCTATATTCTGTTATTCCTGGTGTCATCTGTAATAGCCGGCTTACCCATAACCGTGGGAGGAGTTGGTGCCCGGGAGCTTACCTTTCTTTTCGGAGCCCGTTTCCTGGATCTGAATGTTGAGGTATCGGTTGCGCTCAGCCTGATGTTTTACATGATAACGGCACTTGTCTCATTAACCGGCTCATACTATAGCTTCCGCCCGGAAAAATTGTCAATCTGAGACAGCTTTCCATGTAATTTCTTCAAGGATATTAAAACGCTGCTTAAAATCTTTCTTCGAAATCTTTACAGGCAGCTTTTTTAATATCCTTTTCATGAGATAAAGCTGTCTCAGCTTTAAAGCGGGCGGTATATAATGTTATAAAGGAAGTTCATCACTAAATCCCCTGCTACCGCCCGAAATTAGGCGATTTTTTAGCGATATTATGTATCTGAAAGACTGGTATTTTGTAACCTGACATCATGTCAATTATGTAGTTACAAAATACCAGCCTTTCAGTAATCACAAAAAAAACCGCCACGGAATCCCGGGCGGTTTATATCATGAATGTATTTGCACTTAATAAGGATTCACAACCTTCTTCCTTGAAGAATAATTGATCTTCAGGGCACTGGCTTTCCGAAGTTCCAGCTTTACCTCCTGAACAATCCCCATTTTGGTCTTGTCATCGATCTTAAGGGAAACGGTCATCTGCTTCTGCTCATGTTCGTTCATCTGCTCCCTTTCACTGGAAATAAAGTCCCTTATGTCTTCAGGGGTAGCAAACTGATCGTTCAGCTGTATCCTGGGCTCCGTTCCATAGAACCTCTGAAGAGCAGTCGTAGGCTTCCCGATATAGACGTAGCTGACCAGGGATTTCTTCTCCAGCTTTTTGATTTCAGTTGCTGAAGGTACATGGATCATCACCTTAAGGGTTACTTCCCTCATCACTGTGGTTACCATGAAAAAGAAAAGGAGCATAAATACTATATCCGGTAAAGAGGCCGTATTAATGGCCTGCATACTCTTACTGGTTTTCTTCTTGAATTTAGACATGTTACTTTCCTATTTGTTTTGGTTCTGCCTCGGATATGGCCATGGGGATTACCTTTTTGATGGCGTCGATCATTGATTCATCAGTTTCATTAAGCGGGTCAAGGTCACTGTATTTCCGTCCGAATTGTTGCAGGGCGAGTGCATCCCTCATTTCATTCACAGCTGCAGCCAGCTCATTCTGAACCTCCAGGTATTTACCATAGGAAGTCCCGATGTCATTCTGAAGTGAGATGACCCCTTTTGTTACCATAACATCACCGAAGTAATCAACCGTCATTGGCCTCTTCTCAGACATGTTTATTTTGTCCTGGGGATTCAGAAAAAAATCCTTGGTCAGGGCTTTCAGTTCTGATATAGGTATAACTTCCTTCTCAACAAAAAGCTGGTCATCCTTATTAATGAGGACAACAAAGACGTTCCTTTCCTTGATCTGAGTGTCATCATCCTGTTGATCTTCTTCCGGCATGGGAGGAAGGAGCCTCGATAAACCACTGTCTATGTCCATGGTTGTGGCGACGAGGAAGAAAATTAACAGCAGAAAAGCTATATCTGCCATTGGTCCTGCGGCTATTTCCTGATTTGGTCTTGGCATGATTAGTTATTTATTATAAAACGTATACAGAAACCAATAAATTATTTGTCAGAGCCTATTTAAAAAGCTTTGCAATTTCAGTATAGAGAATTAATACAAGAGCTAATACAGCAAGAATGTAAGTGATAATTATTTCTGTATCAACCCGTTTCAGGACTGCAGGCACATTGTCCGGCCCGTTATAACTAACGAGATTCAATACTTCATCGCCTGCCAGCAGATAGGATATCAGCACAAGAACTGCCACGCCTGCAAGGATGAGCAGGGTTTTAATGGCATTTTTCGGGTTCATTATCAGGTATGCCAGCGGGAAAAGCAGGGATGCTGCAGCGGCAATTATAAGCAATATGAATGCCCATACCAGAATCTTGTTCGTTATCAGGGGCTCTGCAAAGTTTGTACCTTCTGTACCGGCTATAAATCCTCCAAAGAAGAACCAGCCGATAAAGACAACTGAAATTAACAGCAGGAGGTATAACAGATAAGTTGATATTTTAGAGATTGTCATGATGACTATTTTTTAAGATTATGTTTTACGAGAATATCAACGAGTGATATGGACGCGTCTTCCATGTTATTTACAATTGCATCGATCTTGGTCACTATGTAGTTATAGAATACCTGCAGGATGATAGCGACGATAAGACCGGATACTGTTGTAATAAGCGCTACTTTAATACCACTAGCCACCAATTGCGGCGAAACGTCACCTGCCAGCTGAATGGAATCGAAAGCTGAGATCATTCCGATAACCGTACCCATGAATCCAAGCATTGGAGCAATGGAAATAAACAGCTGGATCCAGGAAAGATTTTTTTCAAGCAGACCCATCTGGACACTGCCGTAGGATATAACTGCTTTTTCAACTACCTCTATGCCCTGATCTGCCCTGTCGAGACCCTGGTAAAAAATGCTGGCTACAGGTCCCCGTGTATTCCTGCAGACTTCCTTGGCTGCATCAACCCCACCGGAGGCCAGAGCTTCTTCAATATTAGTTAAAAGCTTGTTGGTGTTTACGGTAGCAAGGTTCAGGTAAATGATCCTTTCAATGGCCAGTGCGAGACCCAGAATTAATGATAGAAGCACAAATCCCATAAATGTTGCACCACCTTCAATAAATTTCTGTTTTACCTGTTTGTGCATGGACAATTTTTCTTCTGCAACTTCCTCGGTGCTTTCCATGAGGGCGTCCACGTTGGAGGTAACAGCAGCTGTATCTTCAACAACCGCAGTAGTGTCTTCTTCTACCGGATCCTGGGCTAGCGCATTGTTAGATGATACAATCCATAGCATCCCGATTACAGCTATAAGTGCAAATAACTTTTTCATGATTTGTTTTTGTTAGGTTTAAATTTTAACGAATTTAATGAATCTATTATTTTATACAAATTAAATACAAAAACTTGATCCGACAATATTTGGATCGGTAGGCCTGTTAAATTAGCGGAGAGAGAGGGATTCGAACCCTCGACACCATTTCACATGGTATACACGCTCTCCAGGCGTGCGCCTTCGACCACTCGGCCACCTCTCCGTTGGTCAATTTCGGAGGCGCAAAATACAAAAAAATTGAATAATTACAATTTTATGAAAGGCTTATTTCACCGTTAATAGATTTATTTAAAAGGAGTTTAATTTCACTGGGACTTAGATTTTTACCGAGCAGGAACATCAGTTTGGTGACAGCAGCTTCCGAAGTAATATCATGTCCGCTGATGACCCCCGCCCTGACCAGGTGCTCACTGGTCTCGTAACGTCCCATTTCAACCCTGCCCTGGAAGCAC
>CAZILN010000274.1:0-1507 GCA_964540005.1 uncultured Bacteroidaceae bacterium
GGTTATCAATTACCTTAGGATGATGGCCCGTTCCTATATGTTTTCTGCTTCCCTGCCACCGGTAACCATTGCTGCGGTCCTGGCCGGAATGGAGGTGATAGAAAAAGAACCATGGCTGATTACAAACCTGCACGGCAATGTGGCATACGCCACAGAAAAACTAAAAAAGTTCGGACTGACCACCGAACCGCAGGCGGGGATCATAGCCCTCAAAGTACCTCCGGGAATTGACATCAGGAAGCTTGCCACACAGTTCCATGAAGCAGGCATCTTCATCAATGCTGTCGAGTACCCGGCAGTGCCGCTCAGTAAACAGCGGTTCAGGATCAGCTTCATGGCCACTCATACCCGCAGCGATATTGACAGGCTGGCAGGGGTGGTTGAGGAGATATGGAACAGGAACGTTTACGGTGTTGCTTAATCAGATTAAAAATGAGAACGGCAGTACTCATCAATTATTCGGCCAATTACCACACAGGGAAGAAAAAATGGCTTCGCATAAGGGATCAGGTGAGTTCCCTGCTCCCCGAAAACACCCTCTACATCCCCTACGAAGTACCTTTCAACACAAATGAATGCCTCAGCAAACTGATCCGGGATGAAGACATCCGATGCATTATTTCAGCAGGAGGCGACGGCAGTATTAACAAGGTCCTGAATGATCTGGTTGACATTACCGGTGAACGATCCGGGGAATACTGCCTGGGTGCCATAGGCCTGGGATCAAGCAACGATTTCCTGAAACCTGTTACCCGCGATATCAGAGGTATACCGATAAAGATCCATCCTGAAAACAACAGGCTCTGCGACATAGGCAAGGTCAGCTTTACCGATGAGAAAAATGAGGCGCACTACAGGTATTTTATCATAAATGCCAGCATTGGCATTACTGCGGATGCCAACCAGCTGTTCAACCAGGGAGACCTGTTTATCCGCACCATGAAATCGCGGTTTGTGGGAGTAACGATTCTGTACACCGCTCTCAGGACCCTGGCAACCTACAAGAACAAAGAGGTATTAATCAGGGAAAACGGAAAGAGCTACAAACTAAGAGCAGCCAATATAAGCATTACCAAAAGTCCTTATATATCAGGTAGTTTCCATTATGATTGCTGCCCGGACAGGGATAGCGGTAAACTCGGGTTCCATTGTTCGGGTGATATGACCCGGTGGGAGATCATCAAAACCCTAAGGGACCTTTCAAAGGGAACCTACAGTGGCTTTGCAAAAAGGAAAACAGAATTCCTCGAGCGTGTCAGCATATCCTCAGAGAACGATCTGGCCCTGGAAACAGACGGGGAGGTCCAGGTAGGCCGTGATTTCACATTTTCAGTATTGCCCGGGGCTATCTGCCTGGCATCATAAAACATAAAAATACCTCACAATGAAAATTATACAGAAACCTTATCCGGTATACTCCTTCAACTTCTACAGGTCTTTGCTGGTACATATGCGCCCCTATCTTCTGTTTGTTTCGGGGGTAGCTGGACTTTCAGGGATGGCCATT
>CAZILN010000275.1:0-78665 GCA_964540005.1 uncultured Bacteroidaceae bacterium
CCTTATGAAATTTAAGAATTCATTGTTCTATAGATTACCTGAAAGTGTCAGTTCTGATGTAATTGTGCACTCCTGTCCGATTAAAATTGAGAACAAATGCGAAATATTGTAATTAATTATTAATTGGACCTTACCAGGAACTCTATGCTTGTTTAAATGTAAATAATTTTTATCGTATAATCTGAACCTCCTTCTTTCAGAAAGGCATTCTGCCGCATCCATATCATTGCTGATGTTTATCCACTTTATAAAAATATTATCTTTGATCTCCTTAAAAATTAATTGTGAAGCTCAGTGATTTAGATAAATACTTCAGTAAGTTCAATGATCTGAAGATCCTTGTTGTGGGGGATGTAATGATCGATTCCTATATATGGGGAAGTGTTGAGAGGATTTCGCCCGAAGCACCCGTGCCCGTGGTGAGTATTCACAGCCAGGAAAAAAGGCTGGGAGGGGTAGCAAATGTAGCTCTGAATATTAAAGCGATGGGAGCCAGTCCCATACTTTGTTCAGTTATTGGTGATGATGAAAAAAAGGATGAATTCATATCCCTGTTAACAGAGGAAGAGCTGACTGATATAGGGCTCATAGTTGATAAATCAAGGATGACAACGATTAAAACCAGGGTTATCAGTAGTCACCAGCATTTACTCAGAATTGATGAGGAAATTGATTACAGTCTTGCACCCAGGGTTGAAAGTAAATTTATTGAGCAAATAACTGAATTACTGAAGACAGGCAACATTGATGCCATGGTTTTCCAGGACTATGATAAGGGGATCATAACCCACAAGCTGATCCATGCTGTGGTGACGCTTGCAAACAGCCTTAAAATACCTGCCCTGGCTGACCCCAAAAGGAGAAATTTCATGGAATACAGGAACATCAGCCTTTTCAAACCTAATTTCATAGAGTTCCTGGACGGCTTGCATGTAGATGTCAGTAAAAGCGATTATGAGGCCATTTTTGATGTTGCAAAAAGACATCTGCATGATAAACAGGGCATTGAAAGTATATTGATCACTTTATCAGAATTAGGTATTTTTGTCAGCGAACCAGATTCATTCAGGAATATACCGGCTGAGATAAGGGATATTGCAGATGTTTCCGGGGCAGGGGATACCGTAATATCAGTAGCCGGTGTATGCCACGCAGCCGGGATGGATGTTGTACTGACTGCCAAAATAGCCAACCTGGCCGGTGGCCTGGTTTGTGAAAAATTAGGAGTTGTTCCAATTGATAAAAAGGAACTGTATGAGAAAGTTGCACGCAGTGCATAGGCTTATTTAATTTAAGTCCACCCATGGAAGATCACGCCAGTAATCTTCTCACCCCGACACTACAGGACTTCTTTCAAATTTTGGAGGGAGTCCTTTCTTTTTGCCCTCCCCACAGCCTCCTGTATCCACAAGCACCGCCTTCACCCTCAGTAACAATAAAAAATAAGGAAGAAAAATTGAATAATTAACATATGTGCATTATATTTGTTTTAATATGTACACTATGTCAAGGCCACAATATAATAGAATCGTACATGAATCACCTCTGTTTACCGAAATTAAACAAAACGGGGTAAGAGGACATAATCTAAAACCAATTGTTTTAACACTTGATGAATTTGAAGCCTTTCGATTGGCTTATCAATTGGGCTTTTCACATGCTTCAGCAGCTGATGAAATGGAGATTTCCTGATCTACGTTTTCCCGGTTGATTGAAAAGGCAAGGAAAAATATTGCTGATTTTATTATCCAGGGAAGGCTGCTTACTATTGAAGGAGGTACTGTGCATTTCAGAGTTAATATCATCCAATGCAAAAATTGTGGGCATATGTTCAAAATAAGTCTTAAACAAAAAATCAAAGAGTGTCCTGAATGTCATTCAAACAATATTATGAATATGGCCGGATATTTTGGCCATGGTAAATGTTGTATGTAATACATTATTAAAAAAAGGAGGTAATTATGCAAGAGGTGACAGAACAGGTCCATCGGGTGAAGGTCCAAAAACAGGAAGAGGGATGGGATATTGTACGGGTAATGATCAACCTGGTTATATGACCCCGCAATGGAATTGGGGAGGAGGATATGGAAGGCGATTCCGCGGTGGCCCTGGTTATGGTTGGGGAGGCGGATTTGGATTCAGGCATGGCTATGAAAATTATTACTATGGAAATGTCACTGATGTATCTGAAAAGACATTGATTGAAAACGAAATCAGGATTCTTAAAGATAAGTTGTCCACACTTGAAGATCGTTTATCAAACACCAAAGAGAAGTAATTAAAACAAAAGATACAAGTTACACTATCAAATGCCTGTTTCTTTTGGGTCAGTAACTAAATTCAGGTATCATGATCAGATCTGGAAACGGCATGCAGATGGGCCCGGGTAAAGGATCCGGTCCTGGTGCAGGGCAAGGCCGGAATAAAGATGGTTCCTATGGAACAGGTGGGTATTGTATTTTGAACAAAGTGTGGCGAAAAAATCTCACACAGGAGAGGAGTAAAATGTACTACTCTAAAATGTCCCCAATGTGGACATACCATGATCAGGGAAGAGATGGTCCGGGATAAGATATAGTGCTTATTGCTTAATTTTCATTTGAATCATGCAGGTACATTGGCTTCACTGGGCTTTTATACTTGGTCTCCTGTAGCTTGCTTCGAGAAGAAATCTAAAACTATTGTATCATGAAAAAGCTAATAAATCTTTTTGATCAGTTAAACTGGGAAAAGGCGGACAATTATCCAAAGGGTACATTCAAGAAAACTCTTAGGGATGAAGATGGGGCTAAGACAATTTTACTAAAATTACCGACCGGATTTAGAATGGAACCTCACTCCCATATTACAACAGAACAAAATGTTGTACTTAAAGGCGCCTATACATATGAGGATACAACATATTCGGAAGGTTCCTACCAGATTTTTTATGCCCATGAAGAACATGGCCCCTTTTATTCTAAAGAAGGTGCATTGGTTCTGGTTATATGGGATCCGTATAAAGCAGCTGAATAGCCCGTAATTATCAATTTACGGGTCCAAACCAATATTAAACAATGATAGCTGAAGCAGGCATTGTCCTAAGACAGACTTTTTTGATCACCGGTTTTGTTTTTATAATGATGCTTGTTATTGAATATATCAATGTACAAACAAAGGGTCTGTGGCAAACGCAATTGTTGGGGAATAAATGGAAACAATACATTTTTGCCGCGTTGCTTGGTGTGATACCAGGTTGCCTGGGGGCTTTTACGGCCGTTTCACTGTTTTCTCACAGGTTAATATCTTTTGGCGCAATCGTTACTACAATGATAGCAACCAGTGGTGATGAGGCTTTTGTTATGTTTGCAATGTTTCCTCAAAAAGCACTGTTATTAACGACCATAATATTTGGCATAAGTATTATTGCAGGATATGTTGCTGACAGGATTCCTTGTTCGAACAAATTTATGATCAGATTCTCCAATAGCGAATTCCCGTTACACGAGGAAGATCAATGCAAATGCTTTCAGAAAGATAAATTTTTGACAAATATCATTAAACCATCTATTTACCGAGTGGTATTAATGATCCTGATTATATCGCTAATTATTGCCATTGCTACAGGTATACTTGCCGCCAAAGCAGAAATGTGGATTAAGATTTCTCTGATACTCGCCATTATGTTTTCGCTTTTCATTGTGATAAGTGTCCCTGAACATTTTCTAAAAGAACACTTATGGGATCATATTGTAAAGATTCATATCCCAAAAATATTTCTATGGACTTTTGGGACCCTTCTGGTTGTTCATATATTATTGAATTTTATTGATATTGAGTCGTGGATTAGTGATAATGTACTGATAATGCTTCTACTGGCAGTATTCATAGGAATTATCCCTGAATCGGGGCCGCATTTGATCTTTGTTACTTTGTATGCAGGGGGAATGATCCCCTTCAGCATACTTCTGGCCAGTTCAATATCACAGGATGGACATGGTTCTCTCCCTTTGCTTGCAGAATCAAAAAGTGGATTTCTGTATGTTAAAACCGCTAATATGATTGTCGCTTTTATAGTCGGATTAGCAGGATATGTAATGAGATTTTAAAAAACAATTGCAGGATGATAGAATTAAAAAACAGATTCATTCTTGCTCCAGTCAAACTTGGTTATAGTGATGGAACGGGAGCGGTAACTGACAGGCATTTGCAATTTTACAAACGGAGAAACCAGAATATCGGAGCCATGATCCCCGAACCTTTTTATATAGATGCAGGTTTGAGGGAGTTACCAACCCAATTGGGTATCGATAATGATGATAAAATTGAAGGAATTCGTAAGCTTACAGACATCATTCATCGGCATGGAGCCAAAGCCATTGCCCATTTAAACCATCCGGGGAGAATGGCTAGTCCGATGATACCCGGAAATTATTTCTGGTCATCAACTACCCGGGCTTGCGAAAATGGAGGAGCTGTGCCTGAAAAAATGGAAAGGAGAATGATGGACAGTGTCATTCAACTTTTTACAGATGCAGCCAGGAGAGCCGTTATTTCAGGATTTGATTTGATCGAACTTCAACTCGGACATGGCTATTTGCTAGCTCAGTTTTTATCACCTCAAGTCAACAATCGCAGGGATGAATATGGGGGAGACCTTGAAAACAGATTCCGATTTCCGCTGGAGGTGGTTCAGGCCGTAATAAGTGCTGTTGATATCCCGGTAATTATACGAATCAGCGGAGATGAAATGACCCCCAAAGGCTTTCATATCGGTGAAATGGTTCATTTTGCACAAACTATGGAGAAGAATGGAGCAGCAGCCATTCACGTCTCCGCCGGATCTGTTTGTTCAACACCCCCATGGTTCTTCCAGCACATGTTTGTTTCGAAAGGAAAAACATGGGATTTTGCAGATACCATCCGTAGAGAAATTGATATACCGGTGATCTACGTTGGAAGGATCAATACAAAAGATGACATAGATTCGCTGTTCAATAAACACAAAGCAGAATATCTTGCCATTGGACGATCTTTAATTGCCGATCCTGATTTTACAGGGAAATATCTTGGAACGGTAGAAGGCAATATAGCACCCTGTTTGGCCTGTGCAGAAGGTTGTCTGGGTGGAGTTAAATCGGGTCATGGACTTCAATGCCTTGTAAATCCGGAAGTTGGTAAGGAGTCAGATATGATAAGAAAAACAAGGCACTGTAAGAAATTTGCAGTTGTTGGTGGTGGATTGGCAGGTATGGAGGCTGCCATTATCCTGAGGAAACGCGGACACACAGTTGACCTTTATGAAAAAGATAAATTAGGCGGGCAATTCAATTTAGCACCTTTAACTCCACATAAAAAATCAATGGCACCATTGGTGCCATATTTTATTGAGGAGCTAATAAATAATGATATAAGCGTAATTTTTAAAGAGGCTACAGTATCAGATATAATATCTAAATATGATGGTGTGATTTTAGCAACAGGTTCTAAACTGGCTATGCCAAAGATTTCAGGATTGGATAAATTCTATGGTGCAAAAATACTTTTGGAAAAGAATCTTCCAAAAAACAAAAGAGTATTGATCATTGGGGGCGGCCTTATTGGGGTTGACATAGCCACAGCATTAATTCCATTGGATAACCAGGTTATTATAGTCAAAAGAACCACCGATTTTGGAGAAGATATGGAGATGATTGCAAAGATTTTATCCTTAAAAATATTGGAGGAAAAAGGAACTATTTTTAGTGATCATACTTTTATAAAGAAAATTGAAGGCAAAACGATTTCAGCTGAAAGAGACGGAAAGAAAATTCAATTTGAAAATATAGATGTTGTAGTGGTTTCAACAGGCATGAAAAGTTATAATCCCCTTAAAAAAGAGCTGACAGGAAAGATGCCTGTTTATGTGATCGGTGATGCCAGGGATCCCGGTAATGCTCAGGATTCGATACACGGTGCTTATGAATGCGTAAAAACTTTATAACATGAACTTTGAGCATGTAGCATCAACAATTACTGCAGCAAGAAGATTTTTAATATGATTATATGAATTGATCAGGTTAAATAAATGGAGGAGTTTATTATGCTAAAAGAAGAGCAAAGTAAAAAGATTGAACTTGAGAATCAAAAAATCACCGAAAAAATGCAGCACATTAAACATCGCATTGTGGTATTTAGCGGCAAAGGAGGTGTTGGCAAAACAACGGTGAGTGTGAATCTTGCATATGGATTGCATCTTCATGGCCATAAAATCGGGATTCTTGATGCAGATGTAACAGGGCCTAATGTTCCTAAAATGATAGGCATTAAGGATAAATTACATGTTCTGGAAAACAAAATTATTCCACAAGAAGGCAATGGTGTCAAGGTTGTTTCTATGGCTAATTTATTATCACCTGATCAGGCAGTTATTTGGCGGGGACCAATGCGCTCAAAATTGTTGAATCAATTCTTAGGAGATGTCGAATGGGGTAATCTGGATTATCTGGTAGCGGATTTGCCTCCTGGTACAGGTGATGAAATCCTTACCATAACTCAAAATATGAAACCGGATATGGCTATCATCGTAACCACACCTCAGGAAGTATCATTAGTAGATTCTGCCAGGGCTATCAATATGGCAAAAAAAATGAAAATCCCCAGAATAGCCCTCATAGAAAATATGTCCGGATTAGTATGTCCGCAATGCGGTTACCAGATTGATTTGTTTGGTATTGGTGGTGGTGAAAAGCAGGCTGAAGAAACAAAAATCACCTATTTAGGTGCAATACCAATTAATCTTGAGGTGCGAAAACTAGCAGATGAAGGGAAACTGGTCATTATGGAAAATGAGGAAGCTGATATATCTATCACGATTTTTCAAATTGTCAGGGAAATCGAAGATCTGTGCAATGAAAACAGAAAAACTTTAATGTCTTAAGTAGTAGAAATATAATAGTAAAACACCATGAAAATCAGTCATGTAAATGAAATGAGGGATATGGATCGCAGAGCCATAGAAGAATATGGTATTGGCCAGGATATTCTCATGGAAAATGCTGGTCAGGCTGCTTATTTTACTATTTTGAAAGAGTTTGGAATCAAAAATAAAACCTTTGTGACCTTTTGTGGCGTTGGCCATAATGGCGGCGACGGATTAGTGGTGGCAAGGAAAATTTATTCCAATGGCGGCAAAGTAACCGTTTTTATTTTGGGTGACCACTCTAAATTCCAGGGTGCGGCAAAACAAAATTTCAACACCGTCAATAAACTGCAAATTAATGTAATAGATTTGCACGATGTTTCATTGGCATTAGAAACAATAAATAGGGCTGATGCCGTTATCGATGCTATTTTCGGAACAGGCCTTGATCGGGCAGTAAAAGGCATATATGAAGATGTTGTTCGTGTGATCAACGCAAGCCAGAAAATTGTATTCAGTATTGATATCCCCTCTGGCATTCATGGAGATACTGGACAAATAATGGGTACAGCGGTGAAGGCAGATTATACAACCACTTTTGGTTTACCAAAAATAGGCAACCTGCTTTACCCCGGATTTGAAATGGGAGGTAAATTGTATGTCACACATATCTCTTTTCCACCCGTTATGCAGGATTCAAATCACCTGAAAATTGCCACAAATGATCCTGCACCTCTTCATGCAAGAAGTAAAGATACCCACAAGGGTGACTATGGAAAAGTATTATTCATTGCCGGATCATCCAATTATCTAGGGGCACCCTATTTTGCCGCTCAATCATTTTTAAAAGCCGGGGGTGGTCTCTCTTTTTTAGCAACACCCGGGAATGTTGCATCCTTTATTGGAAACAAGGGGAGTGAAATCGTTCTTAGACCCCTAAAAAGCACACCTTCAGGCAGTATCAGTCTTGACAATAAACAGGAAATTTTACAATTTTCCGAATATGTAGATATGGTAGTCATTGGGCCAGGATTATCTACGAATAGCGAAACAATGACCCTGGTAAGAGAGCTATGTGTTGAGATTAGAAAGCCATTGCTTATTGACGGAGATGGGATAACTGCTGTTGCCGATGACTGGGGATGCATTAAAAAACGAGAAGCTCCCACCATTATAACACCGCACATGGGCGAAATGGCAAGAATTGCCAAACAAAGCATTGGAGATGTTTCAAATAATAAAATCGATGTTTTGCAAAGAAAAGCGCAGGAACTCAATGCCACAATTGTCTTAAAAGGGGCGCATTCATTGATTGGTTATTCGGATAAAAATGTGTTTATCAATCTCAGCGGTAATCCTGGTATGGCAACTGCCGGCAGCGGTGATGTTTTAACCGGGACCATCGCTGCTATGTTCGGACTTGGATTTTCTATGAACGATGCGGTGCGTATGGGGGTTTTTCTACATGGTTTTGCAGGTGATCTTGCAGCTAAGGATAAAGGAGAAGATGGTATCATCGCCAGTGATATTATGGATCAGCTACCTGTGTCGATGAAAGCTTACCGTGAAGAGTTTAATTCGATCACAGAGGATTACTATCATACTATTGATACTGTTTAAATGCAAATCTATAGTATATGAAACTATAAAAACCGGGATCAACTGGCTTGATGATATCATCCCGAATGGATTATCATTGAAATTAACAACGATCATTACCGGACCGGGTGGTTCGGGTAAACCGCTCATTGGGGAAGCGTTTATTACTGCATGGTTAAAAAAGGTGGAAGTATTCTTTTTATGTCACTTCAATACCCATTTACGGAATTTCTAACTGAAAGTGTAAAGAGTATTACCAGATTAGATATTAATGGTTATAAAGAAAAAAATAAATTTCATGTATAAATATCTTTTCGGACCGGTGCCATCACGACGGTTTGGAATGTCTTTCGGAGTAGATCTGGTTCCTAAGAAAGTCTGCTCACTCAACTGTGTATATTGTGAAGTGGGCCACACTACAAAATTAACGACTGAAAGAAGAGAATACATTCTCTATGACAAAGTAACAAGTGAGCTGGAACACTATTTTACAAACAATCCTAATCCTGATTATATTACGTTTTCAGGCTCCGGCGAGCCAACCCTCAACTCAAGAATAGGTGATGTTTCAAAACTTATAAAACAAGAAAAACCTTATATTCCAGTTGCTGTTTTAACCAATGGGGCGCTGCTTTACGATAAAAGAGTTCGTAATGAATTAATGGATGCAAATGTTGTCCTTCCGTCGCTTGATGCTGCTACGGGGATTACATTCCAAAAAATTGTTGACTATTGGAACCTTAATAATGTTGAAATCATTGCAGCAGCACCCGAAAGGAAAAATATTCAATCATACCGAAAGGATGCTGAAAGTGCAATTTTAGGTACAATTACAAGAAGGCCATGTACTGTTGATGACCTAGTAAAAATACTAGGATTGCATATTAATGAAATAAATAAATACCTGGATGTATTGGAAGCAGAAGGTAACATTGAACCGGTTCGTAAGGAACGAGGGCTGTTTTATAAAATAAAGTATAAATGATTTCATCTGTAAAATCGGCAAAATGAAAAAAATCGGCTTAATAGTAAATCCCATTGCAGGAATGGGAGGCAGTGTGGGATTAAAAGGGACTGATGGAGAAATATATAAAAAAGCCATAGAGTTGGGTGCAATACCGACAACACCTCAAAGAATTGAAGAAACACTTTCTTTGATTAAAAGGGATGACGTTTATTTTATGGTTGCTCCAGGGAAAATGGGTCAAGACTACATAACGAAATTTGATTTCAAATATGAAGTGGTATCTAAAATTGGTGAAGAAACAAATGCAACAGATACCAAAAGGATTGTTCAAGAGATGCTCGAGAAAAACATTGAACTCCTGATTTTTGTAGGTGGAGATGGTACTGCAAGGGACATATACGATGTATTAGCTTTGAAAATCCCTGTTGTGGGTATTCCATCGGGGGTTAAAATGTTCAGTCCTGTTTTTGCACTTTCACCTTCAGCAGCCGCTGAAATAATTAATACAGTAAAAAATCAATTTATAGAAAAAGAGGTACTTGATATTGATGAGGAAGCCTTTAGGGAAAATAAAATCGCAGCAAAATTATATGGCTTCCTGAAAGTGCCTAAAAAAACATCACTTCTCCAGGCGAAAAAGGAACCCTCAAATGTAAGCAAGTCCGAGGAATATATGAAAGAAGAAATTGCGGATGACCTTATGGAAAAACTGGAAAAGAAAACACTTTATATTTTGGGCCCTGGAACTACTTTAGTATCAATTTCTAATAAAATGGGAGTGGAAAAAACCTTATTGGGTATAGATGCTGTTTTCGATGGAAGATTGGTTGGAAAAGACTTGAATGAAGAAGGACTATTAGCGCTAATAAAGAAGTATAATAAATCAACAATTATCGTTACACCCATCGGTGGAAATGGATTTATATTCGGAAGGGCCAGCAAACAATTTACACCTGAAGTTTTGAGATTGATAGGAAAAGAAAACATCGTTGTTGTTGCAACCGAAGATAAAATCAATAAGTTGGAGTGTTTAAGGATTGATACAGGTAGTATTGAAGTAGATAAAATTTTGAGTGGATTTATAAAAGTAATCACTGCCTATAAAAAAGAAACAATTATTGAAGTAAGATGACAATTAATATGCATATGAACGAGAATCCATATTTACCTGCTAAAATCATAAGAGATGCAGCGGTAAAAGGGATGGAAAATGTTAACCGATATTCCGAAATAAAATATTTGAGTGAATTAAAACACCTTATTGGCAACTATAGTGGTATGCCATTGGAACAAATAGTTTTGAGTCCGGGTTCTGATTTTCTTTTACGGGAGGCAATCAATGTTTTCTCAAAAGACAGAAAAATTATTATGGTGAACCCCTCATTTTTCGCGATTTCTGAGTATGCCATGAAACTTGCGCATAAGCTTACCAAAATTCAACTTTCTCCACCAGGTTTCAAACTGGATCCTGAACTTATTTTAGATGAACTGGATGAACCAACGCTCTTAATCATTGACAATCCGAATAACCCAACAGGAGCAATTCTTTTGGATAATGAATTGGTGGAAAATATTCTTCGAAATAAAAATGTATTGCTACTGATAGATGAGGCATATTATGAATTTTCAGGGCAAACATTTGCAGGCCTGATTAAAAAGTATCCAAACCTGGCAATTACAAGAACGATGGATAAAGCATTTTCCTTAGCCGGGCTTCGATTAGGGTATCTTTTGGCAGGCGATTATTTTAAAGATCAGTTTTCCGATTTCCCAACATTTTTATCCAGGCCAACACTGTTAGCCGCCATAGAAGCCTTAAAAAACCCCGAATATTTATCCCAAAACATTAAAAAAATAATGCGTGAAAAAGCACGAATAGAAGAAGAACTAAAAAAAGCGGGGATTGAAGTATTCACTGGTCAAGCAAATTTCATTTTAATAAAAAGTAAGGTTCCGGACTTTGCAAGAAAATTAATGGACTCTGGAATTATAATAAAAGATTTATCTGAAGAATGGCTAAATGGTTTTTATAGAGTTTCAATAGGCCTTCCTAAGGAAAACGATGCTTTATTATCCATCATTAAAATAACTAATCATGCCTAAAACAGGACCTTTTGATAATTATTCCGATGAATATGAAGATTGGTTTATTATCAATAAATATGCTTTTCAGTCGGAGTTGAATGCCATTAAAAAAGCTATCCCGGATAATGGAGCTGTTGTTGAAATTGGCATTGGAAGTGGGATTTTTGCCGCACCATTGGGGATTAAGGAAGGAATAGAACCTTCAGAAGCCATGCGTGAGAAAGCAAAAAAAAGGGGTGTCAGTGTTATGGATGCTGTTGCTGAAAACCTACCTTACGCCGAACAAAGTAAAGATGTTGTTTTAATGGTTACGACGATATGTTTTGTTGATGATATTTATAAATCATTTCAGGAGGTACATCGTATTTTAAAAGATGATGGGCATTTCATTATTGGATATGTGGATAAAAACAGCCCGATTGGTAAATTTTATTTAGAACAAAAAGACGAAAACGTTTTTTATAAAGACGCTATATTTTTTGGGACAGAAGAATTATACAAAATATTAAAGGAGACTGGATTTAAAATTAATAATACATATCAAACTGTTTTCGGAAATATTAATGAAATAAATAAAGTACAAAATGTATTGGTTGGTTATGGACAAGGTAGTTTTGTTGTAATACAGGCACAAAAAAAATAATGTCATAAATATTTCAGCTCGAGAGTTTAAGATGCAAACGATAGTATAGCTTGGTATTTAAGTTACAAAGGGCATAACAATGTATTTTATTATTGATTTCTTGAAAAATTTAGATCCTGTTATACAGGCTCTGTTTGCAACATGCTTTACATGGTTTGTTACCGCACTTGGCGCTGCTACAGTTTTTATACCAAAACAAACAAGCAGGAAATTACTTGACAGTATGCTTTGGGTTTTGCAGCAGGGGCTATGATTTTTGTAGTTGTAGAGGACGTAATTCCTGAATCGCAAAGTAATGGCAATGTTGATATAGCCACTATGGGGGCGATGGCAGGGTTTGCATTAATGATGGTACTTGATGTCGCATTTGGATAAAAATTTAATCTAGATCATCAAATGAAAGCATGGATTCTTGAAAAACAAGCACCAATTGAAAGTAAGCCACTTGTGTTGAAAGAGCTTCCTGATCCTCATCCGGATCTATACGAAATAAGAATAAGAAATATTGCCTGTGGAGTATGCCGCACAGATATTCATGTGGCTGAGGGCGATTTACCTCTGAAAAAGCCACCGCTTATTTTAGGTCATGAAGTCACGGGTATTGTGGACAAAATCGGCAAAAGGGTGAGCAATTTTAAAATTGGAGACAGAGCAGGAATAACCTGGCTTAACAGTACGTGTGGTAAGTGTAAATTTTGTCTTTCAAACAGAGAAAATTTGTGTTCAAATGCACATTTCACCGGCTGGGATGTGGATGGTGGTTATGCTGAGTATAGTGTTGTTTCTGCTGATTTTGCTTATCATCTTAATGAAAAACACGCCTTTGTTGAAATGGCGCCACTGATGTGCCCCGGTGTTGCAGGCTATCGTGCATTCCGATTGACAGAGTTGAAGTCAGGCGATAAATTGGGGCTTTACGGTTTTGGCCCTACAGCCACTTATGTGCTGCAAGTGGCTAAACATAAGGGCATTGAAGTTTATATAATTACCCGCAGTGATAAAAACAAGATGTTGGCAAAACAACTGGGTGCTGATTGGGTTGGTGGATACGACGACAAAATTCCTGAAATGTTGGATGGGAGCATCATTTTTCCGCCGGCTGGCAATTTGGTATCACACGCATTATCACAGTTGGACAATGGTGGCAGGCTTGTATTGGGCCCTGTAACAATGACACCCATTGAAATTAAAGACTATAATCTTATCTGGCAGGAACGGTCCGTTACAAGTTTAGCACATATCACCAGGAAAGATTGCCTTGAGTTTCTACACATAGCAAATAAAATAGATCTGAAAGCATCGATTGATGTTTTCCCATTTGAAGATTTACCTGAAGCATTAATCCGGGTAAAACATGGGAAAGTGAATGGCAATGCTGTAATACAAATTGCAGAAGATGAAACAACCCAGTCTGTTTAGTAACCAGGAAAAACAAAAGGCACTTGAGGTTCTTAACTATCAAATAAGGAGTTGTGAAAGATGCAGTTTATCTGTTACCCGAAAACATGCACTTACCGGTGAAGGAAATATTGATGCCCGAATCATGTTTGTTGCGCTTTCGCCTGGAGTAAAAGAAGATTTGACTAATCAAATGTTTATAGGTCCTTCCGGACAGGTTTTTAATAGATTGTTACTTGCTGCCGGGATTGAGAGAGATTTGGTTTTTATGACCAATCTGGTAAAATGTATGTTGCCGAAGAACCGAAAACCCAAAACGAGTGAAATCGAATTATGTAGTCAATTTCTGGACGAAGAAATTTCAATTATTCAACCTGAAGTCATCGTCCCTTTAGGTTATTATGCCGCACGAACGATTCTGCAAAAATATCATGCTAATCTGTTGGAAACACAGAGGGATATTACAAAAATAGCATTTGGTAAATTGCTGTTTTTAGAGGGCTATAAAATATTTCCTTTACCCCATCCTGCATCACTTTTATATAATCCGTCGTATGAACCCGATACCAAAGAGAAATACAAAAAATTACAAATCCTTTTACATGATTGCAAATGGTTCCCGGTATGTCCTTTAAAACGTTTTTATGAAACAGGCATGTTGGAAAGAAAATGGATCAAGTTATACTGCAAGGGGGATTGGATAAATTGTGTGCGATACGAAATGGAAGAGCTGGGAAATTATCACCCCGACTGGATGCTCCCGGATGGCAGTATGGATGAAAAATTGAAAGAATAATAAATTAAATAAAGGGCAGGAAGGCTTGTTTAATGCTAATGAGTTTTCTTAAGATTATTGAAGCAAAAAAAGTTGGATATTAAAAATGAAAATAGCGTAAGAATTGCCATTCCAACGAATGATGGAATAAATATCTTTTCGGGGATGTTGGGAATGGCAAAAGAGATGTTTATTTATGAAATCAAAAATGGAACGCAATTCAGGCTCATTGAGGAAAGAAATAATCCCTATGAAAGCACAATGCAACATTTAAAGACATTAGATGTGTATGAAATACTTCATGATTGTGGGATCATTATATTTGCTAAAATCGGTAAAAAGGGAATACACAGGCTCCAGGAAAGAGGAATGAAACTTTTTTTCAGAAAGGGGAATATACAGCAAGCGTTAGTGAATGTTTTCAGAGAAGAAGGATTAGATGGATAAGTGATAAACTGGCAGAGGAAGGAAAACCGGTCATTATGGAAAATGAGGAAGGTGAACCATCTATCACGATTTCTCGTATGGTAAGGGAAATCAAAGATCTATGCAATACTCGCGAGGTAATTTTATGAATTATGATAGAAGCAATGTTATATGAAAAATTGCCCAATGAAAAAGTAAAATGCAATCTTTGTGCACATCGATGTGTAATTCATAATTCTAAGAAGGGAATTTGCAGGGTAAGAGAAAATATTGGAGGGAAATTATATGTGATGAATTACGGTAAGTTAATCGTTCAGCATATAGATACGATTGAGAAAAAACCCCTATTTCATTTTTATCCCGGATCAAGTGCATATTCGATTGCAACAAAAGGCTGCAATTTTCAATGTGAGTTTTGTCAGAATTATGAGATATCTCAGATACCTGTTCATGAAAATCGAATCATTGGTCCGGATTCAGTTCCCGAAGAAACTCTGGTGAAAGCAATTCAACATGGCTGTAAAAGCATTGCATATACTTATACTGAGCCAACTATTTTTTATGAATATATGTATGATGTTGCTCAATTAGCTAATGAAAAAAATATTAAGAATATATTTATTACAAATGGATTTATCACATCTGAGGCGTTGCATACTATAGCTCCATATCTTGACGCTGCCAACGTTGATCTGAAATCCTTCACAAATGATTTCTATAAAAAAACCTGCAAAGGAAAGTTGCAGCCTGTGCTGGATAAAATCAAATTATTGAATCAACTGGGAATCTGGATAGAAGTTACAACTCTGGTCATTCCAACACTAAATGATACAGAGCAGGAATTTCGCTCAATAGCTGAGTTCATAATGAGTGTTAGCGGGGAGATACCCTGGCACATCAGCGCGTTTTATCCGGCCTTCAAACTTAATTATCTTCCCCCAACACCCCTTCCGGTTTTAAATCAGGCACTGAAAATTGGTCTGGAAACAGGGCTTCATTATGTCTATCTGGGTAATATGATAAATAATGTAACCGAGGATACCAGATGCCCCGGTTGTGGTCAGATATTGATTGAACGCGAAAATTTTAGCATTATTAGAAATAGAATTCAAGAAGGCCATTGCCCGAATTGTGGCAAAAAAATAGCAGGCATAGGTATGTAACACAATTTCCAAAAAAATATCAAAAAGGCTTTTTCAATGCTTTTAACCATCTCTTTTCATTATGATTTTTACCCGCTTTTTGTAGTGGCCGTTATTGCTTGGATAGCACCCATACTACTTTCGCTTTTAAGACTAAAAAAAATCCCAATTATTATTATTGAGATAATATTAGGATTTCTGGCTGGAAAATTTTTGTTTGGAAATCTTAGTGAAGAAAGTTTTCTAATTCTCGATTTTCTGGCACTTTTCGGTTTTCTTTTTCTCATGTTTTTAAGTGGTCTGGCAATAGATGTTGACCAGATTATTGCCTCATTTCCCCGCAGAAAATTGACCAAGATACGTTTTCTGAAGAATCCTTTGCTGGTGGGTATTACTCAGTTTATACTCACTGTTATATTTTCGTACATGGTTTCTTTGTTCCTCGGAAAGATTATTGATATACCATGTATCTGGTATTTTTCCCTAATTATGATTACCACCTCGGTTGCAATAGTTTTGCCCGTTCTGAAAGACCGGGGTGAAACCGGTAGCCGGTTTGGACAGATGATCATTATGGCTGCAGCAGTTGCCGACATCCTGAGTATCATATTATTTACCTTAACTGCTCATATACTAAAAAATGGTTTTCAGTTTAAGCTCATTTATATCCTGGTACTTTTTTTACTTTTTTTACTTTTCTACAAAATTATTAACGGGCTGAAAAACACCCATTTAATAAAGAAATTAGGTTATCAGTTATCACAGGCTGCTTCTCAGATCCGTATCAGAGGAGCTGTTTTGATAATCCTGATTTTTGTAGTTATCTCTCAATACATTGGGAAGGAAGTTGTATTGTTGGGTGCTTTTCTAAGCGGATTGGTATTATCTTCAATGCTACACCGCGAACGATCACTAATGTTGATTAAATTAGACGGTATGGGTTATGGTTTCTTTATCCCAATCTTTTTTATTATGGTAGGTGTTGGATTCGACCCTGTTGCACTCAATGAATTTGATAAAACTCTTATTGGGTTCCTGCTATTGCTGCTTCTATCACTTTTCGCAATAAAAGTCATACCTTCATTGCTGTGGCGTCCTTTATTTGGTTTTAGGAAAGCCATTTCCGGGGGCTTTCTGATTTCGTCAAGATTAAGCCTGATTATTGCCGCTTCTGTAATAGGACTTGAGTTAGGTGCTATTACTCCCGGGATAAACGCCAGTATTATAATAATGGCATTGATTACCTGTTTTGTTTCCCCGGTCATTTACAACTGGATCTCACCCGGCAATCTAACAGAGAGTAAAAAAACCATTATTATTGGTGGCAGCAGCACAGGAGTCTTATTAGCACGTCGATTGCATGCCCATGGTAAAAATGTGGTTATTATTGAATTAAATAAAATGCGCTTTCAGGAAATCAGGGATAAAGGGATCAATGTTAGACATGGTAACGGACTTAAAAGGAATATTTACCAGGAATTAAAGATAAGTCCCGAAAACTATGTTGTAATTGAAACCGGAAATGATGAAAAAAACCTGAAGATCAGTCGAATGCTAAAAAATGAATATCAGCATAAAAAAATTATCTCGAGGATTAACCGATTTTCATTAGAACAAAGGTATAAACAAATGGGCATCGAAACAATTGATGTTACACAGATACTGGCTTCAGCTATTGAAAACCTGATTTTTCGGCCCACTATATATCAAGCACTTGTTGAATCGTTTGAGAATTTTAGTGTTGAAGAGATTTTAATTACCAATCGTAATATTGACGGTTTACAAATTAAAGAAATCTCTTTCCATAAAGATGCCATACTGATGATGGTCAGGCGAGGAAACAGTTTTACTATTCCGCATGGCGAAAGTTATATAAGAACAGGTGATATTCTTTTAGTATTTGGTACTCAAACCGCTTTTGAGGATACCAGGCATAAAGTGGGATAAGTCCATATACATC
The DNA here is from genome assembly GCA_964540005.1 of uncultured Bacteroidaceae bacterium. GTDB lineage: Bacteria > Bacteroidota > Bacteroidia > Bacteroidales > SM23-62 > CAZILN01. The sequence continues at coordinate 17,876 of CAZILN010000275.1, forward strand.
CTAAAGTCAATGTGCCTTTAGGTTATTATAACGGACGAGCGATTGATGAGATCACCGGAACGGAGAACGAGAAGAAAGACGAATTTGTAACAGGTCTTGGAAGAGGCCATGGTAGCGTGTAAAACCTTTATTGAATTCGATGATGGACTGGAAGTGTCACAAATCATCGCGCAGATTTGGCTCAACCTGGCCGGGTATCATAAAAACTGAATCGTATGGAATTAAAGATTGCATTTGCATTGAATACGGAGGATGCCTTTGAGAAAAGGCACTTCGGGGATGCTGCCCAGTATCATATCTATGCATTGAAAGACAAGGTGTTTCAATTGGAATCCAAAGAAACTAATATCTTCAAATCAGCAGAGAAAGACATTGCCCACGGACAAAAGTCAAAAGCGGAACAGATCATTCATTTTCTGAAGCGCCGGGGCGTTTCCGTACTTGTTTCCAAGCAGTTTGGTAGTAATATCAAATACATTGTAAGCCATTTCATCCCCGTGGTGATCCGAAAAGAATCGCCAGAGGAGGTAAAAAAGATACTACTAAAACACAGCAGATGGGTGGAGGAAGAGCTGGACCGGCATCCAGACCGGTATAAAATGTTTACCGTGGACAACGGCATTTTAAAGACAAAGGTTGAACAAAACGGATAAGAAGTGTATTCTGCAAAACTTTAGTATAATTATTCTCACTCTCTTTGTCCACCAATACGAAATTATATGAAATGATTTTGCCTTAAAAATCCGGACGGTAAGTTAAGCTACTAAGAGCAGTATGTTGCCAAGAAAATATACTTAATGCTGGATTTGAGGTCACGATGAACTGATAAATAGTATTGAGAGCAATTATAGTTCTACTGAGTAATTTCAAATATATCCAAATCCATGTTCTGACTTTGTGACGGTTGAATATAAGACGTTAATAACACAAGCACAGCTACTTAATATCCTTGGCAATAAAATGTTTTTTTTGAATCATTTGCAAACAGTACTGAAATTGGTATTACTTAGATAAATGGGGGGATTTTGTAAATTCCTGCGAAGTTTGCAAGGAATAGGGGGTCAACATCGTCGGAATAAACAGGAAATCAAGCGATCGCAGCGAAAGTTACAAATTATGGACAGCATCCCAGGGTTTAGTATTGTTTTCCAGAACTGGAAAGGGATTTTTATCCCGGCTTTGTGGATTTCTCATCACCGTCCGGGCCGAAACCGCCATGGCTCAGCTGGGTCAACCTTCTTCTCCCTCGAAGAAGGTTCGAACTTCGTTCAAAACAGCCGACAAATTAAATAAGCCTAAGAAGCTGAAGTTTGGTAGGCTTACTCGATTTTCTCACGACGTTAAAAGTATGTTTGCCTAATTTTTAAGTGCTCCCCAAAATCACCTTCCCCTTGTATTAATTAATATTCAGAACACTCATTTTTGATTGATGAAATCCAGATCCTAGAGGTATATTCTTTTGTATACTTAATATATTTATTTTGAAAATCTTTGTAAATTAATTCCTTATTAAGGATTATACGCAACAACTACTCGTTTATAATTTTGTTAGACCCAATTCTTTATAATTATCATACTGGCTCAGTTTTAAAAATCTTATCTTTGTTCAAGTATGAACAGAAAGGAAATAGATACAGCTATCATTAACTACTTAGAGCCATTTGGGCCTAAGAGGATTGGAATATTTGGTTCGGTCGCAAGAAATGAAGAAACTAACGATAGCGATATTGACATCCTAATCAGATTTGGGAATGTACCCACCTTATTAGAATTCGTGCGAATGGAAAGAGAACTCACTCATATTTTAGGACGTAAAGTAGATCTAGTATCTGAAGGTGCATTAACCAATAAAAGACTAAAAACATACATTTTACAGGACCTTCAAATCATTTTTGAATGAAAGATGATTTAGTCTATATCGAGCATATTCAATCAAGTATAAAAAGGATTAGGAGCTATATTATAGGACTGAATCAAGACTCATTTCTTGAAAACCATATGGTCCAAGATGCTATCGTAAGACAACTTGAGATAATTGGTGAAGCCACGAAAAAGATTTCTCAAGATTTTAGAAATAAACACCAGGATATTCCTTGGAAAGATATGGCTGCAATGAGGGATAAGTTAATCCATGACTATATTGAGGTTGATTTCAAAATGGTCTGGAATACTGCTACAATCGACATCCCTAATCTTGAACGACTCATGGAGGGATTATAAAGAACAGGGTCTAGCAAGGTGCATACGGTCAATTGGTTTGTCACGCATCTTGCACTGCAAACCACATGTTGACTGGCATCCCAAAATCCACTAACTTTAGTGAAGTAACCAGTTTAAAACGTTTGAAACAGCAACATGCGCGCCATGGTGCCCGGACGCCTGTGGGCGCCGATAAAAAGGCACCTGCTGAGATTGGCGGGAATACCGGCAAAACTCTGCTATGAGTTTCAATTACGGAAACCCTTTTTTGTGGATAAAATGCTGGAATAGCTTTATTATACAATTCTTCGATAAAGGATATGAATTTTTCGAAGAGCCCCTGGCGGAGTCCGATTATCATAGAATAAAAGAGATGTCAAACCAATGGTTTTGATATCTCTGCACATGCCCGTCCCATGGAGGATCTGCCGTGAGAAATCCTCTCTTACATTAACATTTATTGGCGATAGCACTTATTGATCCAGAAACTCAAGTATTTTTTCACTTACAATTTTAGGATAGGTCAGTAATAAACAATGACCTGTGTTTGGAATTACTTCAGTTTGAATATCCGGAGCTATCATGTTTAAGTGATCGACTGCATCTTTTACCGAATACAGCTTCTCATTTTCACCAACAAGGTATAGAACAGGGACAATTATATGCTGTAATTCTTCATTGGGTATAACTGTCATACTTATAGGAATCTTGGGCTTAAAACTACGTATGGCAATACTTATTGCATCCAGCCTGCCTTCAGCCATTCTTATTCCATCTTCAGTTTGAACCATATCCTCACAGGTCCAGAATAATGCACTTTTTGCCAGATACCTAAAAGGGATCAGACCGGTTAAAGCTCTCTTTTCGAATTCCTTACTGCAGGGGTAAACCGTATAAGCAGGAGATAATAACACTGCTTTATTTAACCTGTGCGGATAATGCACTAGAAACTGGCCGGCGACCCAGCCTCCGTATGAATATCCTACAAGGTTGATATTGTTTTCCAGCCCAAGCTCGGTAAAAAGTTCATCGAGCCATTTTACATAATCTTCAGGACCGCTCATCCGTCTTGTGTAAATACTGCGGCCAAAGTCATATATCTGGTCCAGGGCATAAACCCTGTAATCCTCTGACAATTCCTCAATATTGTTCTTCCATATCAGGGATGTAGCACCGCCGCCCGGCAGCAGCACAATTGGTGGATCATCTGCAGAACCGTTAATCCGTACAAATGTCTGTCCATAGGAAGTGGTTATCATTTTATCCTCTGAATCTGAAGGCCAATCCTCAGCTCTTGCATCATAATACTCCAGGTATTTCTCCCGGACCCTTTCTGACCTGAAAGGATGATAATCATTAATCTCAAAAGCAGCCGGTCCGCGCAAGAATGACAGGTAGGCCCAAGAGTAAGTAGTCAGGCACAATAATAAAATTGCCCCGGTTCCAATAAGTATATATTTTAGTATTACTGTTAGCAGAGATTTTTTCAATTATTCGGAGGATTTTTGCCAGGTATGGGTTTTCTGTAATTGATTTATACTTGATGTCTATTTCTTGTTTTTAGTAAGCTCGTCAAGCTTTTTCCTTATTTCCGCCTCTTTTTCTGCACTCATTGTTCTCTTTTTATTACTTTCTTCAGCCTGTTCTCTTTGCTGTTCTTCTTTTTTACCGGATTCATTTTCAGTGCCTTCCTTTTGTCTGACAACAGTTCTTCTTTGCCAGCTTCCTTTAACAGCAGAAATAGTCGAGGCGATACTGGATCCTATCCTCTCGACGAATTCAATTTTATAGGGTGCCATCTCCTCAAAGGATGCCAGCTCAACCACACCAAAAATTTCTTCATGCATTTTCAGGGGAACGATCAGGATGCTTGCAGGTTTGTCTTCCCCCAGTCCGGATTTAATCTTAATGTATCCCTCCGGTACATCGGTCAGATAGATAGTCTCTCCCTCCTGCAGGCACCTCCCTGCCAGTCCTTCCCCGGATTGAATTTCTTTCTTAAGGTACTTCTTGCGGTCATAGGCATAAGCAGCAGTAAGTACCAGGTATTGTCTGCCATCGGCATCCCTGTTTAACAGGAACAGTGCCCCGACTTTAGCGTCAATGTATTTTACCAGGTTCCCTATCACGGCTTCCGATAAGTTGTTTATATTATCGGTCTGTTCCCTCAGGATCTCACTGAACCTGGCTATACCATGGTTTGACCAGTTTCTGATCTCATCCTCTTTCTTCCTCTTGGTTTCCTCGATGGCTGCATTTTTAAGATCCTCTCTCATTTGCAGCAGGGCGTTACCCAGGATGTCGTTATCACTCAGGGGCTTAAATCTGCTGTCATAGTTGCCTTTCCCGATTTCTTCGGAGAAACTGGACAGGGCTTTTAATCCTGCTGCAAGACTGTTTATCGCGATAGCCATCTGGCCGATCTCATCATCCCTTTCCTGAATTTTTTTGTCAGGGAGCTTACCCCTGGCCATTTCCTGGAGTAAAAGCTTAAACTGCTTAACAGGTCTGACCATGGACCGGATGACCAGAAGGGCAATAATTATTGCTATGATTGATAGAATTATGGTCATCAATATGAGATAATTACTGAAGGATACATTTTCTTCTTCGATCTTCACAATGGTTGAATCCAACAGCCCGCTGTATTTAGTAAGGAGGTTGAAGATCTCTACTTCAATCGCCGCACTGGTATTCTGAATTGTGTTTGTCAGGACAGGTAAATAAGAATTGTCTGACAAAGTGATATCATACCGGGAGTACTTGATCTCTTCATACAGGGTAAAGAGGCTGTCAGTGATCATTGCGGACAGGCCTAAATAGATTTCCTGGTCCCTGAAGGGCCATTTCTGGCTGATCCTGATAATATTCCTGTTCACAGATGGAAAATCGATATTCTTGGTCCGCTCAAGTTTGGTGGAAAATTCTGAGAATACAACTGAATCTTCACTCATACTTATTATTTGCCAGTCGTCACATCTGTGGAGAAGGGATTTTAATTCTGTAAGGTATTCTATGGAAGGAATGTAAAGCTCGGGGATAGTCCGGTTAAGTGTACGGATATTATTAAGATAAATCCTGGTTATAAGCGCACAGATAATGACTGCAAGGATCAGTACGCTGAATGTGATCCAGATCTTAATGGATATGGTAAGCTTGATCTTCATGCCTGGTGTCCTGATTATTCCTTCAGGACAATAAAACTACGATTTTTTTCAGAAATTGCGGCATGCCTTAATCGCACTGCTATCCCTGATTAATTGATACCAGGGCATCACGCAATTGTCCGAGAGCCTTTTTAAGGACAGACCTCGGGCAAGCAATATTTATCCTCTGGAATCCTTCGCCACCCGGACCAAAGGAAGCGCCGTCATTAAATCCAAGCCTGGCTTCTTTTACCAGGAAGTCCTTCATGGTCTGCCCCTTCAGGTCAATCTTTCTCATGTCAAGCCAGACCAGATAGGTAGCCTCGGGTTCTGTCACTTTTACAGAAGGGATTTCATCTTTAATATAGCTCTTCAGATATTCCAGGTTATCTTTCAGGTAGTCCATCAACTCATCTAGCCATTGATCCCCGGAACTATATGCTGCTTCCAGGGCAATTGAACCGAAGAGGTTGCCGAGCCACAGGTGAGAGGTATCCAGTTCCCTGTTGAATATATGACGCAGGGCAGGATCCGGTATAATGACAAAAGATGTGGAGAGCCCTGCCAGGTTAAAGGTCTTGCTGGGGGCGGCAAAGGTGATGGTGTGATGTAAGAGGCCTTTATTGATGCTGGCCATGGGAATATGACGGTTGGGACGGTAGATCAGGTCGGAATGTATTTCATCACTAAGGATGGTAATGCCTTTTGAAATACAGAAATCCCCAAGTTCGGCCAGTTCCTCCTGCGTCCAGACACGACCGACCGGATTATGGGGATGACTGAGGAGAATCAGTTTTGTCTGTTCATCAACCTTCTCCTTAAGGTCTTCAATGTTCATATGGTACCTGCCATCCTTAAAAATCAGCTGGTTCAAGACTACCACTCGTTCGTTTCCTTTGATGATGGAAAAGAACGGGTGGTAGACAGGTGGCTGAATAAGGACCTTTTCGCCGGGTTCAGTAAAAGCCCTGACAGCAAAATGAAGGGCAGGAACGACCCCGGGTGTAGTCAGTATCCATTCCTTTTGGACTTCCCAGCCATATCTGCGCCTGTACCATCCTATTATAGCTTTGAAAAAATTTTCTCCCCTTGAACTGTATCCCAGTATTTCATGTGCGGCTCTCTTTCGTATGGCCTCCATGACGAAATCGGGAGTCCTGAAATCCATATCCGCTACCCACATGGGGATGAGGTCCTTGCTTCCGAAATACTCCTTCCTGAGGTCGTATTTTATGCAGTTAGTATCTTCCCTTGGAATGTGCTCGTCGAAATTATACTTCATATTATGCACTGTGTTAGTAGGAATGTTTGACAAACATAGTAAATTTGATTCACTCACAGGAGTGTATACAATCCTGTCCTGATACAGAATATATGTCACACAGGCACCCTAAAAAAAGCCTGGGCCAGCATTTTTTGAAGGATGAAAATATTGCAAGAAAAATCGCCGGCTCACTGAAGGCCCTCTGCGTAGAACAGGTCATTGAAATTGGTTCGGGTACAGGAATACTTACCCGGTACCTGTTCGAACGAGAAGATATCCAGGTAACAGCTGTTGAAATTGATGCAGAAAATGTGGCAGAACTGAAACGCAAATTCAGCAACCGGAGCGAACAGATAATTCACAAGGATGCCTTACAACTATCTTTCAGCGATCTCAGTCCTCATAACCTGGCAGTTATCGGTAACTTCCCGTACAATATCTCCTCTTCTCTCTTTTTCAAGATTCTTGAGCACCGGGATCAGGTGGAAGAAGTAGTGTGCATGATCCAGCACGAGGTGGCTGAAAGGATTGCGGCCCCTCCGGGAACAAAAACATATGGAATACTGTCTGTTTTGCTGCAGGCCTGGTATGAGATCGAGTACCTCTTTCCGGTCAGTCCGGATGTCTTTCATCCTCCGCCCAGGGTAACCTCGGCTGTTATTCGCCTTACCCGGAATGATGTAACCGAGCTGGGTTGTAACGAGAAGCAGTTTCAGCGCGTTGTAAAAGCCTGTTTTAACCAGAGAAGAAAAATGATCCGTAACTCCATCAGGAATGTCTGTCCGGATATCAAATCAGATCATTACCTGATGCAACAAAGGCCAGAACAGTTGAGTGTTGCTGAGTTTGTTGAATTAACCGGACTGGTTGAACAGCTATGTACATGAAATTTTATATATTCGCAATCGAATTGACATCCAATAGATTAGACTATGCCGTTCGAACTGACACGTGAGTATATTGATGAATTGCATGAATTGATCGACAGGCAGGAGAAAACTGCTGTCCATACAATGCTGGAAAGCCTGCATGCTGCCGATATCGCTGAGATCTTCAACGAACTCAGCATTGAGGAGGCGAAATTCATGTATATGGAGATCGAAGGAGAGACCCGTGCGGATGTCCTGATCGAGATGGAGGAAGACAGGAGAGAACGTTTTTTCAAATACCTTTCAGGGGAAGAAATTGCCAGGCATATCATCGACAATATGGATACTGATGATGCGGCCGACGTGATCGGAGAGTTATCGGAAACAAAACAGGAAGAAGTCCTTCAGAATATAGAGGATGCTGAACTGGCCGGCGATATTGTCGATCTTTTAAGTTATGATGAGGATACGGCAGGCGGATTGATGGCCAAGGAGTTGATCAAGGTTAACGCTGACTGGAGTATTCTGACCTGCCTCAGGGAAATGAGAAAACAGGCAGAAGATGTTGATGAAGTCTATTATGTGTATGTGGTTGATAATAGCAATAAGCTCAAGGGAATTCTCTCCCTGAAGAGATTGCTTCTGGCGGATACGAAATCAAAGGTCCTGGATATCTATAAATCTGATATTATAAGTGTTAAGACTGACCAGCACCGTGAAGAAGTGGCCAATATCATGAACAAATATGACCTGGTAGCCCTTCCGGTGGTAGACTCAATTGACCGCCTTCTGGGCCGGATTACCATTGATGATGTGGTTGATGTTATCCGGGAGGAAGCTGAAAGGGATTACCAGTTGATCTCAGGTATTTCGGAAGATGTAGAACCCACCGATAATGTTCTGTTGCTGACCCGGGCGAGGTTGCCCTGGCTGTTCATCGGTCTGCTCGGGGGTATTTTCGCTGCCCTCGTGCTTGGCACCTATGAGGAGCAACTGAGGATCTACCCTGAAATGGCTTTTTTTATTCCCCTGATAGCTGCCATGGGAGGCAATGTAGGCGTTCAATCCTCTTCCATTGTTGTACAGGGACTGGCTTCCCATTCCCTCAGCCTGGATTCTACAACCAGGCGACTATTTAAGGAATTAATGGTAGCAGGTATAAACGGCTTAACCCTGTCGGGAATTATACTGGTGTACAATATAGTCCTGAAGGAATCTGTGGCCCTTACAATCACGGTAAGTTCAGCCCTCTTTTCAGTGATTATTTTTGCCTCATTGTTCGGGACCTTTATACCGCTCATGCTTGATCGCTTCAAAATTGATCCGGCCCTTGCAACCGGACCGTTCATCACAACCGTGAATGATATCATCGGTCTTTGCATCTACCTGCTGATTGGCCGTGGTCTTTACGGGGTGTTCTAGACATGTCCCAATATTCCGTGCCACTACCCCGGCTCACTGGAACTTGCAAACCTGTAACTTGTAATTTGCGAATCTGGAACTTGTAATTTGCGAACCTGTGAATTTAAAAGGTAGTATTGATGGCCACAACCGGGTCCATCTTTGCTGCGGTCCATGCAGGAGCAAATCCTGAAACGATACCTATCAGGGCCGAAACCGTCAGGCCGAGAACTATATTTCCCGGAGTCAGCGTAACCTTAAATGTCTCCAGCAGGGCAGTCATGCCGGATGTTAAGGCAAACACGAGCAACAATCCTATGATACCGCCGGAAAGGGCAAGCAATACGGATTCGAACAGGAACTGTGTCAGGATGAAGTATTTCTTTGCTCCCAGGGCCTTCTGTATACCTATAATATTGGTTCGCTCCTTGACCGAGACAAACATAATGTTGGCTATCCCGAATCCGCCAACCAGGATAGAAAATATCCCGATAAAGAAACCTGCCATATTGATCACTCTGAAGACCTGTTGCAGGGGACCCAAGATCATACTGGTTTCGTTCAGTGCAAAGTTATCATCTGCAATGGGCTTTAACCTTCTTTCTGCACGTAGTATCCGCCTGATATCATCCTTCAGTTCATCGTTGCTTACACCCTTTTTGGCCTCGACCCAGATCTCCGGACCTGCATTGTCGCTTTTAATGTCGATTAAGGTACGCAGGTAAGAAACTGGAACGATAATGATCTCATCAAGTGAACCACCCTCAAACATATTTTTTCCTTCTTTCTCAGTTACGCCTACTACAGTCAGATTCCGTCCCATAATTTTAATTTGCTCTCCTATGGGATTCTTGGTTTCGAACAGCTTCTCCGCAACATCATATCCGATGACGGCATTGTTCTTGCCGCTGTAAAACTCAAAAGGAGTTAAAAAACGTCCTTTGATTATTTCAAAATCCCTTATCTGTTCAAACTCCTGTGTGGATCCGAACATCAGTGTACTTTCGATGTTATTATTTTTGTATTTCACCATTCTGCTGGCATAGGCAAAAAATGCCACCACTTCTGCCTTTTCTGACTGGTTTTTGAGAGCTTCATATTCAGATAATTTTGGAACCGGCCGGTTCCAGTATTGCCACCATTCGTATTCCTGTCCTTCCTCAGGGGCCCAGGGCCATTTCTGGACATAAATAACATTGGTGCCGAGTCCGGTTAAACTTTCCCTGATGTTAAGCTCCAGGGAATCTATCACGGTAAAGACAGATATAATGGCAAAGATCCCAATAGTAATACCCAGGAGCGATAACAGGGTGCGCAACCGGTTTACAACTACAGATTTAAAGGCAAATATAAGGCTCTCCAGAACTATCTTTATTATCTTCAGCATTTTGATCCTTTTTACATCTCAAACGCCCGAAAGGCCGGGGTATTATACAATTTTCATCAAAGGTACCTAATTTTAGTAAGTTTTATATTATCTTTGTCAAAATTAACAACCTTACGTAAATGTCTGATTTAAAAAGAATTAAGACGGCTCTCGTCTCAGTTTATGATAAAAATGGACTGGAAGGGATCGTAAAAAAACTACTTGAATTAAACATTTCCCTTATCTCAACGGGCGGAACTAAAAAGCATCTCGAAAGTCTCGGGGCCAGTGTCACTGCTGTTGAGGACCTTACTTCATACCCATCCATTCTGGGTGGCCGGGTAAAAACACTTCATCCCAAAATTTTCGGGGGGATCCTTTACCGGAGGGATTCAGAGGATGACATCTCGCAGTTGACAGAGTACCAGATCGAAGGGATAGACCTGGTAATAGTGGATCTTTACCCTTTTGAACAAACCCTGGCATCAGGAGCAGGAAACCAGGAGATTATTGAAAAGATAGATATAGGGGGTATTTCATTAATCCGTGCAGCGGCAAAAAACTACCAGGATGTGCTGATTGTCCCCTCAAAGGACCAGTACCAGGCACTTTCTGATATCCTTGAAGAGGGCAATGGCGAGACTGATCTTGAACAGAGGCAATTGTTTGCAGCCAGGGCCTTCCAGGTAAGCTCGCACTATGATACAGCCATTTATAATTATTTCAGCAAGGGTGGATTTGAGGCATTCAAGGTGAGCATGGAATATGGCAAACAATTGAGGTACGGGGAAAATCCTCACCAGCAGGGATTCTATTATGGTGATTTTGACAATGTGTTTACAAAGATCTCCGGGAAGGAGATCTCATATAATAATCTGCTGGATATCGATGCTGCGGTCAACCTGATACATGAATTCAGTGATCCCAGCTTTGCAATATTGAAACATAATAATGCCTGTGGACTGGCTTCCCGAGATGATGTAAGGATAGCCTGGGATGATGCACTGGCAGGGGATCCGGTTTCTGCTTTTGGAGGTGTGCTGATAAGTAATATGGAGATTAATGCTGAAGCAGCGGAAGAGATCAATAAAATATTTTTTGAAGTGATAATTGCCCCCTCATATAGTGAGGAAGCTCTGACCGTTTTACAGCAGAAGAAGAATCGTATCATACTGGTATTAAAGGATTACCATCCCTCTGAAAAGCAGTACCGCTCAATACTGAACGGTGTGTTGGTACAGGACCGTGACAGCAGTATGGAAACGGAGGACATGTTTACAATGGCTACTGAAAAGACACCTGACGCAGGGGAAATTGAAGACCTGATCTTTGCTAATAAACTGGTTAAGCAGTCCAAATCCAATACAATCGTACTGGCAAAGAATAAGCAATTATGCGCCAGTGGGGTGGGACAAACATCCAGGGTTGATGCTCTGAAGCAGGCCGTAGAAAAGGCAGGGAACTTTGGATTCGACCTTAAGGGTGCCGTGATGGCGTCTGATGCCTTTTTCCCCTTCCCTGATTGTGTTGAAATAGCTGATAAGGCAGGCATAAGCGCTGTCATTCAACCGGGAGGATCGATAAAGGACAAGGACTCTATAGAATACTGTAACAAAGCCGGGATGTCCATGGTATTTACCGGGATAAGGCATTTCAAGCATTAATATTTTAAATATTTATGGTGCCACGCAGGGGCACAATTAAATTACTAAAGAATGGGATTGTTTTCATTTTTAACACAGGAAATTGCAATTGATCTGGGGACAGCTAATACAATTATTATTCATAATGATAAGGTAGTGGTAAATGAGCCATCCATTGTGGCAATAGATACAAATAGCGGGAAACTGATAGCCATCGGTGAGAAAGCACGGCAGATGCACGGCAAGACACATGAAAACATAAAGACCATTCGTCCTTTACGTGATGGTGTTATAGCTGATTTTGATGCTGCCGAACAGATGATACGCAGCATGATAAGGATGTTAAACAAAAGGGCACCTGTATTCAGCCCGGCCCTCAGGATGGTAGTAAGTATTCCTTCGGGAAGTACTGAAGTCGAGAGACGTGCCGTCAGGGATTCTGCAGAACATGCAGGAGGCCGGGACGTATATATGATCTTCGAACCCATGGCAGCTGCAATAGGTATAGGTATCGACGTGGAAGCCCCTGAAGGGAATATGGTTGTGGACATAGGGGGAGGCACCACCGAGATCGCAGTTATTTCACTTGGAGGGATAGTATGTAACCAGTCCATCAGGGTTGCCGGAGACGGATTTACAAATGATATTCAGAGCTATATGCGTCACCAGCATAATATCAAGATTGGGGAACGTACTGCGGAAGAAGTAAAGCTTCAGGTTGGGTCTGCCCTTCCTGATCTTGAAACCCCTCCTACAGATTTTATGGTACGCGGTCCCAACCTGATGACAGCCATGCCCATTGAAATACCCATTTCCTTTCAAGAGATCGCCCACTGCCTTGATAAATCAATCTCAAAAATAGAGACTTCCATATTGGCAGTGCTGGAGCAAACTCCTCCGGAACTGTATGCAGATATAGTCACCAGGGGCATCTACCTGGCCGGTGGAGGAGCATTACTGCGCGGCCTCGATAAAAGGTTTACCGATAAGATTAATATTCCCTTCCATGTTGCCGAGGATCCCCTGCAGGCAGTGGCAAGGGGAACGGGAATTGCCCTGAAAAATGTAGAAAAATTCTCATTCCTGTTGAGGTAATCCGGGTCATCCCGGTGGCAATGCCGGTAAAATTCCTTATAAACTTTTATCTTTGTATCCTGGCATTTAACAGTCATCAATGACCGGGTTACATGAGGAATTTATTACAGCTTATCATAAGGTATCATTTCTTTATCCTCTTTCTCCTGCTGGAGGTGTTTTCTTTTCTTTTTGTAATCAGGTACAATCATTTTCAAAGAGCCAGTTTTAACAGTTTTGCCACCTCAGTTGAAGGTTTTATATATGAGAGGTTCGGCGGACTAAAGGCTTACCTTGATCTGAGGACCGTCAACCAGAACCTGAGCCGCGAAAACAATGTACTGCTTAACGAAATTGACCGTCTGGGCAGGATCACTGCTCTTGCGGATCAACAGTCGGTTGAATCCACGGGACGAAGACAGTTTTTGTACAGGTCTGCCAGGGTGATTAATAATTCTGTGAACAAGCCTTTTAATTTTATTACTGTTGACAAAGGCAGCATGCATGGTATTGAACCCGAGATGGCGGTCACCTCATCTGAAGGTGTTGTAGGGATAGTCTTTTCGGTAAGCAATCATTTCTCCACCGTCCTGCCTGTGTTAAACCAGAATTTCGGACTCAGTTCAAAACTGAAGAAGAATAATTATTTCGGCTCCTTACACTGGACCGGCTCGGCTGTAAATGAAGCGGAACTTTCGGCTATACCCGGACACGTGGATGTATCTGTGGGGGATACGGTGGTTACCAGCGGTTTCTCTTCAATTTTCCCTGCCGATGTGCTGATTGGGACTATCTCTCAGATCAGTACGGAGGACCAGAGTTTCTATACCATCAGGGTAAAACTGTCTGTGAATTTCAGGAAACTGGCATATGTGAATATCATCGAGAATTTGATGCTTGAGGAGCAGCTTAATCTGGAAAATACACAATCAGATGATTAGGGTACTTGCAAGAAATATCATTCGTCTGTTCGTTGTTGTCCTGCTGCAGATCTTCATCATAAATAATATTGAGATAAGCAGCATGATCAACCCCTATTTCTATGTTATTTTCATCCTGCTGCTGCCCTTTGAAACACCCGGATGGTTACTGCTGACCTCCTCCTTTGTCCTTGGTTTGGTTGTAGACCTGTTTATGAATACACCCGGACTCCATGCTGCTTCATGTGTGTTTATGGCTTTTCTCAGGCCCCAGGTACTCAATATAATCTCCCCCCGCGATGGATTTGACCCGGGCTCATTTCCCCGCCTGTATTATTTCGGTTTCAACTGGTTTTTAAAATATTCTGTTATCCTGGTTTTTGCCCATCATCTTGTTTTGTTTTATATAGAGGTTTTCAGGTTCAGTAGCTTTACAGATACCTTTATAAAGGTTATTCTGAGCACCCTCTTGTCTGTGGTCCTGATAGTGATCAGCCAGTATTTTATCTTCAGGAAGTAATGAATACATTTAATGGAAGAAAATATGCTGTAATGATACTGATCATCCTTGTCGGTATGATCTTTGTCATCCGCCTGTTTTCTTTGCAGGTCCTGGACCCGACCTACAGGATCTCCGCGGAATCCAATTCCAGGAGGCTTGAAATACGCTTCCCGGCAAGGGGATTGATTTATGAACGTAACGGAGACCTGCTTGTCTATAACGAAGCTGCCTACGACCTGCTGGTTAATCCTTCCATGCTAGGCGAATTTGACACCCTTGATCTTACAGGAATCCTTAATATCAGTAAGGAGAGATTGATCGCGGGAATAGAAGCTGCAGTGGCATACTCAAGATATAAACCCTATGTAATCCTCAGGCAGATATCTTCTGAGAATTATGCAGTATTGCAGGAAAAACTGTATAAATTCACGGGTTTCTTCGTGCAGTCACGTTCCCTGAGGACATATCCACGTCCCATTGCCGCTCATGTGCTGGGATATGTGGGTGAGGTTAATGAGGAAATGATTGCCCGCGACGATTACTACAAGGCCGGGGATTATATTGGGATCAGCGGAATTGAACGGGCATATGAAAAAGAACTCAGGGGGGAAAAGGGCAGGAAGATCTACCTGGTTGATGTTCATAACAGGATACAGGGCTCCTACCAGGAAGGCCGCTACGACATTCAGGAAACGGTCGGGAAGAACATAACCATAACCATAGACGGTGACCTGCAGGCTTATGCCGAAATGCTGATGCAAAAGTTCAGGGGCAGTGTGGTTGCGCTGGAACCTTCAAGCGGGGAGATACTTGCACTTGTTACATCGCCTGCCTATGAACCCTCCCTGTTGATAGGAAGGTCACGGACCGAGAATTATCAGAGGCTTAATACAGACAGCCTGAAACCATTGTTTAACCGTGCCCTGATGGCACAGTATCCTCCGGGTTCCACCTGGAAACCGGTAACAGGACTGATAGGATTACAGGAAGGTGTGATATCCCCGAATACCGAATACGATTGTAAAGGAGGATTCCACTGGGGTTCAGTCACGGTAGGCTGCCATTATCATGTCTCCCCCCTGTCGCTGGTTAGTGCTACCCAGCACTCCTGTAACGGTTATTTTAATGAAGTATTCAGGAGGATTATTTCTGACAATAAATTCGAATCTTCACAGGAAGCCTTTGAGAACTGGAGGGAACATGTATTGTCCTTTGGTTTCGGACAGACATTCGAATCTGACCTGAGCTATGAGCTTCCGGGTCTGGTCCCTGAAAAGGACCTGTATAACAACATATACGGAGAAGGGCACTGGAACTTCCTTACCATAAGAAGCCTTTCAATAGGACAGGGAGAACTGGGGGTTACCCCTATCCAGATGGCTAACCTGGCGGCCATTATTGCCAACAGGGGTCATTATTATACACCCCATCTTTTGAGAGAAATCGCAAACGATCCTGCCAGCAGTGAAAGGTATACACAGAAACACTATACCTTGGTGGATTCAATACATTATAAATGGATTGTCGATGGTATGGATGGAGCAGTTAACGGTGGTACAGCAGGAACTGCCTGGAGAGCACGGCTAAAAGATATAAAGGTCTGCGGCAAAACCGGGACAGCCGAAAATCCTCCAAATGAGGATCATTCCATATTCATTGCTTTTGCACCTAAAGAGGATCCGCAAATTGCGATCTCAGTTTTTGTAGAGAACGGTGGATTCGGCAATTACTGGGCTGCTCCGATAGCTGGCCTGATGATAGATAAATATATTACGGACTCTATAAGCAGGCCGGATTTGGAGCAGTATGTACTCAGGGCAGTAAGACCCGATCTGCTGCAAGCTATCCGGGATACAGTTAGACCGGATCTGCAGCAATCTGTGCAGGACACAATACCGTCCGTTCCGCAGCAAGCTATCCAGGACACAGTAAGACAGGAACAATGAGGAGGAGAAATTTATTAAAGGATATTGACTGGTTGACCATCATTCTGTACCTCATGCTGGTGGGACTCGGCTGGATGAATATCTATGCTGCTGGTTTTAATGAAGAACATAGCAGGATTTTGGATTTCTCACAGAGCTATGGTAAGCAGCTGATCTGGATGCTGACTTCTTTTGTATTGATTATAACACTATTCATTATTGACAGTAAATTCTATTCCTTTTTTGCCTACCTGATCTACCTCTTGTCTGTTCTGTCTCTTATGGCAGTCCTGGTTATTGGCAAGGAGATCAACGGAGCCAGGTCATGGTTTGAATTCGGGATTTTTAATTTTCAGCCTTCAGAATTTGCTAAAATAGCTACAGCTCTGGCCCTCGCACGACTGCTGAGTTCCTATAATTTTAAGATCCACCAGTACAGATCAATTCTTAAAATAATACTCATAATATGTCTGCCGCCGGCACTTATAGTCTTACAGCCTGATATGGGATCTGCACTTGTATTTGCTGCATTTATCATAGTTATTTACAGGGAAGGATTTTCGGTGGTACTTATGGTAACAGGTATTTTATTCATACTGTTGTTCTTTGCCTCTCTCCTGGTCGACAAACTGATAATATTGCTGGCGCTGACCGTCCTTGGACTGATAATTTACTGGTTCGTTTCGAAACAGTCCAGACAGGTGTTCCGGGCCATCCTGATCCTGGCCGTGATCAGTTCTGTGGTTTACCTGGCAAATTATTTCCTGGTACAGAAGCTGAGTGAGTACCTGGTGGCCATAATCTCGCTTCTGACGGCAGCTATTATCTATCTTGTTTATGCGTACAGAAAAAAGCTTCAATCGGTTTACCTCATCCTTCTGATCTTTTTTGTTTCAATAGCCTATACTTTTTCAATTGATTATGTTTTCAACGAGGTCCTGAAAGAACACCAGCAGAGAAGGGTGAATATCCTGCTTGGTATTGAGGACGATCCCCTGGGAGTTGGATACAATGTCAATCAATCGAAAATTGCTATAGGTTCGGGCGGACTGACGGGAAAAGGATTCTTACAGGGTACCCAGACAAAGTTTGATTTTGTTCCCGAGCAGAGTACCGACTTTATTTTCTGTACGGTAGGGGAAGAATGGGGTTTTATAGGAACCAGTTTCGTTATTGTTTTGTTTATTTTTCTTTTGTTGCGCATCATCATACTGGCAGAAAGGCAGCGATCCGATTTCAGCAGGATCTATGCCTACGGGGTGGTTTCCATCCTCTTGTTTCATTTTGCCATTAATATCGGTATGACCATTGGATTATTTCCTGTTATAGGAATACCTCTTCCGTTCCTGAGCTATGGGGGTTCCTCACTCTGGTCATTCACCATTCTCCTGTTCATTCTTATCAGGTTGGATGCCAGCAGAATGGATCTTATCAGGTAAAATGGCAAATGATGTAAGCGTAAATTTTCGTTCAGCTTTCTATTCGAAGATAAATCCATCAACAGGCTATTACAGCTTTTATATATCGTTTTTTTTTTTTATATTACACAAATAAGCCTGGTTTGGCTGCTCTTTTGGGCAGGTCTGAAAAGAGATGCTCAATTAATTTCCCGAGATACCGGGAATTGCAAAAAGCGAATTCAACAGAAAATGAAATACAGATCATATAATCTGCGGAATTACCATCAGATCAAACAGATCAACAGGTTGACAAAGCAGGAAATAATTGAATTAGAGACAGTAGCAAGGGTGCTTCCATTTAAAACGAATAATTATGTAATTGATGAATTGATAGATTGGAAAAATTATCGCAACGACCCCATCTACTTACTGAATTTTCCTCAGAAGGGGATGCTGTCTGATGAACACTTCACGACTATTAAAGATCTGTTATGCTATAATGCTCCAAAATCAGAAATATCTGGGGAGATCAATAATATCCGTCTTGAGCTTAATCCCCATCCGGCCGGTCAGATGGAATATAACGTACCGGAACTGAACGGGGAGAAACTTCGGGGTATTCAGCATAAATACAGGGAGACTGTTTTGTTTTTCCCTTCCCAGGGACAAACCTGCCATGCTTACTGCACCTTTTGTTTCAGATGGCCCCAGTTTACGGGCATAGATGAGCTTAAATTTGCCATGCGGGAAACTGAGTTGCTGGTAGAATACCTGAAAAAGAATGATCATATCACGGATGTCCTCATCACGGGAGGCGATCCGATGACCATGAGTTCCAGTGTGTTATCAAAATATATCGATGCCATACTGAAGGCAGACATACCCCATCTTCAGAATCTGCGTATCGGGACAAAAACCCTGGCCTTCTGGCCTTACAGGTACCTGACTGATCCGGATGCTGACGAAATTATCGGGCTATTCAAGAAAGTAGTGGACTCAGGGTTAAATCTGGCTTTTATGGCTCATGTCAGTCACCCCGCTGAACTTAAAACCATTGCTGTTCAGGAAGCTATTGGCAGGATAAGGAAAACTGGAGCACAAATCCGAACACAATCCCCGGTATTGAAGTATATCAACAATAAATCCGATATCTGGGCTAGCATGTGGAAAAAACAGGTGAAGCTGGGAATGATACCATACTATATGTTCGTCGCCCGTGATACCGGAGCACAGAATTTCTTTGCAGTTCCGCTGGGTGAAACATGGAGAATATTCCGGAACGCATATAAGCAGGTCAGTGGTATTGCACGAACGGTACGCGGACCCAGCATGTCAGCCAATCCAGGCAAGGTTCAGATAGTAGGCGTCATGGAAATCGAAGAGGAACCGGTATTTGTACTGATGTTCCTTCAGGCAAGGAACCCTGATTGGGTTCGTCGTCCCTTCCTGGCAAAGTATGACCCGAAAGCCTTCTGGCTGACAGATCTGAAACCGGCTTTCGGGAAGAAAGAATTTTACTACTCAGCGGAGTTCAGAAGAATGATGAAAGTGGAAGAAGACAGTATAAGCTTATTTCCCGAGGAGCTCAAAAATCACTTCAGGGATTACATTAACCGACCCCCGGACAGCTACTAGCTCACAACTTTATCGAATGGTGTAGCCTGACGTATTCTGTGATCTCCCGCAGAAAATCAAGGGAATGTTTTTCAAGAACTGAATAATTAGCCCGCAATTGACGTATGGCATATTCAGAATGGTCCGGAAGGCTTGTCCGTAATGCCATCCTGCGTAAAACCGATTCCAGGCCGTCAAGGCTTGCATAAGCCTCCAGCCAGTTGCTTCTTATAAAATATGGAAAAAAGCCTTTTACTCCTTCAGGGAAGAAGTCCCAATGTGAATCCAGGATTTCGTATTGCCTGTGAATATACCTGGAGAGTGAGATCCGGCTGAAATCACTCCAGTTCACTGCCAGGAAATGATCGTAGAAAATATCTATGACAATTCCTGAGTACTTGCCATATTCCTCCCGTATATAAGCTTTACATGACCGGGTTATGGAATGCTTATCAGTAAAAGAATCTATACTCCTGTGCAGGAGTATCCCCTGCCTGATTTTTTTGGGATACAGGATATAATCATGACCCTTGACGTAGTCTCCAATAAAGTTCCCGACCAGGATTTCTTCAGAAGAACCGGAGAGATATATATGGGCCAGGAAATTCATTGTACCCTTGGTTTGGGATATGATCTTACCATGCTAATGCAATAATAGAAAGGACTCATCTTAATAACTAAAAATAGCTAAATAGTATACCCTGGTAAACATATTTAATAACATATCAGCTAAGCTTTTCAAATAATGTACCTTTGAATAATTCATGTATTTTTGATAAAATTTTCATAGTATGGAACAGAAGAAAGTTATTATTATCGGGGCAGCAGGAAGGGATTTTCATAATTTCAATACTTGTTACAGGAATGATTCCCGCTACCGGGTTCTTGCTTTTACGGCAGCCCAGATACCGGACATCGACGACAGAAAATACCCTGCAGAGCTGGCCGGACCTGCATATCCTGAAGGGATCCCTATTTATTCTGAAGAAGAATTACCGGAACTTATCAGGTCCCTTGAAGTGGATGAATGTGTGTTTTCCTATAGTGACGTTGCCTATCAGAAGGTAATGTCAATATCTGCCATTGTTAATGCAGCCGGAGCCAGTTTTGTACTGCTGGGGGGGAAACCGACTATGATAAAGAGCAACAAACCTGTCATCGCTGTGGGTGCGGTCCGGACAGGTTGCGGGAAGAGCCAGACATCCAGGCGGATAGTTCAGAAGCTGATGAATCATGGATTGAAAGTTGTTGCCGTGCGTCACCCCATGCCTTATGGTGACCTGGTAGCACAAAAAGTGCAGCGTTTTGCATGTCTTGATGACCTCTCAAAATACGAATGTACTATTGAGGAGATGGAAGAATATGAACCTCATATTGTCAGGGGGAATGTCATTTATGCTGGTGTGGATTATGAGGCCATTCTGAGGGAAGCCGAAAATGACCCCGACGGATGTGACATAATACTCTGGGATGGTGGTAATAATGATTTCCCGTTTTACCAGCCTGACCTGATGATAACGGTCACCGATCCTCACAGGCCAGGGCATGAACTGGCTTACTATCCCGGTGAAGTTACACTCCGCATTGCAGATGTTGCAGTGATCAACAAAATTGACAGCGCTGATGGCGCATCTGTTGAAGAGGTAAGAAGAAACATAGGCTTAATAAACCCGGATGCACGGATAATAGATGCCGCTTCACCCATCAGTGTTGAGGATCCTTCCGTAATAAAAGGCAAGAGGGTTCTGGTCATAGAAGACGGTCCCACCCTGACTCACGGGGAGATGAAGATAGGTGCCGGCGTGGTGGCAGCAAGGAAATTTGGTGCTGCAGAACTCGTTGATCCAAGGCCATTTACAGTTGGGAGACTGACGAAAACATTTGAAACCTATCCGGATATTGGAACACTGTTGCCGGCTATGGGGTATGGCGAAGAGCAATTGAAAGACCTTGAAACCACAATAAATAATACGGATTGTGATTCGGTAATAATCGGTACGCCAATCGACCTGAACAGGATCATTAACATTAAAAAACCCAATACCAGGGTTTATTATGATCTGCAGGAGATCGGTTGTCCCAACCTGGATGAGTTACTGGAAGAGTTTCTCGAAAGCAAAGGGCTGTTGGAATGAACCGATCCGATCGATCGATCGGATCAATCGATCCGATGAATTTCCGCTAAGACAGGCGGTCCTTCAGTTTCCTGGTTTCTTCTTCAAATCCGGGTTTTTCCAGCAGGGCAAACATATTTTTTTTATAGGCTTCCACTCCTGGCTGGTTGAATGGATTGATCCCCAGCATGTACCCGCTGATGGCACAGGCCTTTTCAAAGAAATAGATCAGGGCACCCAGGTAATATTCATTCAGCGCAGGAATCTCCAGATGGATATTTGGTACACCCCCGTCAACATGTGCCAGAAGAGTGCCCAGTTCGGCCATTTTATTCACATGGTTAATGCTTTTTCCAGACAGGTAGTTAAGCTCATCAAGATCCTCCTGGTCAACTGGTACAAGTACCTGTTTTGACTGGGATGCTATACTGAGCACTGTTTCGAAAACGGATCGTTCCCCTTCCTGTATGTACTGTCCCATTGAATGCAGATCGGTAGTATAGGTTACACTGGCCAGGAATATCCCTTTCAGGTTCTTTCCTTCACTTTCCGCGAAGAGCTGTTTCCACCATTCAGAAAAGTAAACCATCCGGCTATCATAATTGGCCAGGATCTCTATTTTCCATCCCTTCCTGTACAGGGAATTTCTGGCAGCAGCATACAGGGTTGCAGGATTTTCCTTGAAAGGAATGCTGCTGTATGTGGCATTTTCCATCGCAAGAGCCCCTCTGATCAGTTCATTTATGTTAAATCCGGCAGCGGCTACAGGAAGCAGTCCCACAGGAGTGAGTGCGGAAAACCTTCCCCCCGTATCATCAGGTATTACAAAGGTCTTGTAGCCTGAGCGGTCAGCCAGGGTGCGTAATGCCCCTTTTTGTTTATCAGTAATTGCTATGATGCGTCCGGCGGCATTTTCCTTTCCGTATTTTGCTTCCAGGTGGTTTTTTATTATCCTGAAAGCCAGGGCAGGTTCGGTTGTGGTCCCTGATTTGGATATTACGACTATTCCATATTCCTTTTTATCCAGGACCTCTAACAGTTCATATATATAGTCTTCACCGATATTATGACCGGCAAACAATATTAGCGGATCTTTGTGATCACCAGCCTGGGCCATGAATTGGTGGCTGAGTGCTGAAATAATTGCACGAGCACCCAGGTAGGACCCTCCAATGCCAATTACTACCACGGCATCCATGGACTCATGCATTGAGCGGGCCGTAGAATTGATATCCTCAATCAGCTCAGGAGCAATGGTTGAAGGAAGATCCTGCCAGCCTGTAAAATCATTTCCCTCACCGGTCCTGTCTTCCAGAATTTTCAAACATTTAATAGTTTCTTCCTGTAAGTCAAGTAGTTCTGACTCGGTCACAAATGCTTTAATTTGGTCAAGATTCAGTTTCAGTTGTTCCATTTATTGATAGATTGATAAAAGATGTAAAGATAATATAAGAAGGATTGTTTTGATAATATGGTAAGGATTAAATCAGGAACTGAGGCCGGCTCAGAATAATATCGTACTTTTGTGTCTTATATAGATGTATCAGAAGGAAGCTATGACAAAGGAAACACAGACTGACAGGAAGAGGCTGCCGGAATGGTTCAGGATGGAGCGCGCCGATGGAAGAAATTATTCCAGGTTAAAGAACCTGGTAGAAAAAAACCGGCTCAATACCATTTGCAAGAGCGGCAATTGCCCGAATATAGGAGAATGCTGGAATGTCGGTACGGCCACTTTCATGATACTGGGCAATATATGCACCCGTGCCTGTAAGTTCTGTTCGGTAACAACAGGAAAACCAATGCCGGTTGATCCCGGGGAGCCTGAACGGCTGGCTGAATCGATCAGGAAAATGGGGGTGAGGCACTGCGTCATTACATCAGTTGACCGGGATGACCTTGAAGATGGGGGAGCCGCCTTATGGGTAGAAACCATCAGGCAGATCAGGCTGCTTAATCCCGGAGTTACCATAGAGACCCTCATTCCTGATTTCAGGGGCAGTCATGAATATATTCAGCAGGTGATTGATGCGGGTCCGCGGGTGATTTCACACAACCTGGAGACCGTACGCAGGCTCACCCCGGGGATACGCAGCCTGAATAAATACGAGACCAGCCTGGAGGTAATCAGGTATATTGCAGGTGCAGGTAAAATTGCCAAATCAGGGATTATGCTTGGACTGGGTGAAACAGAACAGGAGGTGCTGGAAACTATGGACGATCTCCTGGCAGCCGGATGCAAAGTCATGACCATAGGGCAGTACCTTCAACCTACCCTCAAAAACCATCCGGTCAGGGACTACATTACTCCTGAAAAATTCCGGTATTACGGGGAAACCGGATTGAAAAAGGGATTCAGGTTTGTGGAGAGCAGTCCACTGGTCCGATCTTCCTATCATGCAGAAAGGCACATTGATGCGTAGTAATATTTAAATATACCATCGTGATTAAGGAAGAATAATCTTTTTTAACCGGGGATTCCTATTTCGGGAAAGCCATTGTAAAAACAGTCTTTATCCTCGGTTCGCTTTCTGCAGTGAGATAGCCCCCGTGGAGATTCATGATCTGCCTCGAGAGGGACAAGCCTATACCCATTCCGTCCTGCCTGGTAGTAAAGAAAGGCAGAAAAATATCCTGGATCATTTCATGCTCTATCCCGATCCCGTTATCCTCTACCAGAATATTCACATAATAAATTGCCTCGTTTACAGAAAGCCTGATCATAGGATCCTTGCTCTTCTGAACTGCAAATATGCTGTTTTTTATAAGGTTGATAAGGACCTGCTCCACCAGTGAAGGATCTGCATGGATATGCAGGCTGTTGTCCGGTTTGACATTGGTGATCTGTATCCCTTTTTCTTTTAGTTCGTTCCTGAAAAGTCCGGTCATTCTACTCAGCAGTACAACAGGATTGATCATTTCTTTAACCGGCGGGGGAATTTTTGTTAGTTGCCTGTATTTTTCAACAAACTGGTATAAGTGTTCACTCCTTTCATGGACAGTTTGAATGCTGCTGTGCATATCTTCCACGTCCTGCTGGCTGAATTCGGAGGGTTTTTTTGCCTGTCCCATCTGGTTCTCCAGCAGCATAACTATGGTTTCTGTCATGGAGGTAATGGGTGTGACTGAATTCCTGATCTCGTGCCTCAGGACCTGTATGAGTTTGTGCCAAGCTTCGATTTCTTTCTGTTCAAGCTCGCTTCGAATGTCCTGAATAGTAATGATTTTAAAACTGGACCCCATAATAACCACAGAGCTGACATTTATGGATAATTGCCTGGGTTCGGTATTGACACTTACTTCAAGTAATTTATTGCCCTTTCCTTTAATCCCATCGATTTCTGGTACAAGATTATTATTATTTGATTGTAACTCGGACCATCGTTTCTGGTCTTTTATTCCTAACAATTCCCTGGCCGTCTGGTTGATCAGTTCGATTTCATCCTCATCTTTAATGGCAATAATCCCGGTTCTGATATGTCCGATTATCATTTGCAGGTATTTCAGTTGCGCTTCTTTCTCCAACCTGGCCCTGTCCAGATCTGAGATCACTTTATTCAGCGATCTGTAAAGATTTTTGAAGGGAGTCCCTACCGATTTTTCATCGAACTTTTCAGAAAGATCATTATAACTTATATTACTAACAAACCTTGCAATTTCCTTATTGCTCCTGTTAATGAATTTGATCAGGTCAAGTACCTGAAATATCAGAATAAGGGACAGAATGATTGGCAGGAAGAGCAGATCGCGGTTCCCTATCAAAACGTATACACTCCCTGTCAGGAATACATTAAACAGCAGTAGAATGGTCCTGATTATTAACCAGAAATAATAATATTTAGAGGCCATATTTTTTAATTCTGCGATGCAGGGCTGTCCGGGAAATCCCCAGGTCGGACGCTGCACGGGTAATGTTTCCCCGGTTCTTGTCTATTATTCTGCGAATATGCATTTTCTCCAGATCATCAAGCCGTGAATTTCCTTCTGTCTCAAGTTTTACTCCTGCTACTATGCCGGGCATTATGTCTGCATAACTTAATAGCTTGCGGTCATTCAGTATCACGGCCCTTTCCACCGTATGCTGCAGCTCCCGTATATTACCTGGCCAATCATGTTTCTTCAGTTTTTCAATGGTTTTGGGATTGACCCTCAGTCCAGGCTTATGGTATTTTTTAATATAAAGCTCAAAAAAATGCCTGAATAACAGGGGAATATCTTCTGTTCTTTCCCTGAGTGGAGGTGCGGTTATTTCAACAGTATTTATCCTGTACAGAAGGTCTTCACGGAATTCCAGTTTCACTGCCAGATCATGCAGTGCCCTGTTTGTGGCACAAATCAATCTGAAATCCACCGGGATTTCTTTTGATGATCCCACCCTGATCACGGTTTTGTTCTGAAGCACCGTAAGCAGCTTGGATTGTAGAGTGGGAGAAAGGTTGCCGATTTCATCAAGAAAAATGGTTCCGCCGCTGGCCAGTTCGAAGCGGCCGGGTTTGTCCTCTTTTGCATCAGTGAACGATCCTTTCATATGACCGAATAATTCACTTTCAAACAGGTTCTCGGAAATGGATCCAAGATCCACAGATATGAAAACATCATCTTTCCTGTTGGAGAAGCTATGAATTTTCCGGGCAATCAATTCCTTTCCTGTCCCGTTTTCACCCATGATTAGAACATTGGCATCGGTCCTGGCTACTTTTTCAGCGACCAGAAGACAGTTTCTAATTCCCTGGGAACGTCCAATGATTTCCTGCTGCCTGCCGGAATCCTGAAAAAACTGCTGCTGTGTGATCCTGAGTTTGTTAACCTCCATCCTTGAATTCCTCAATTGAAGACAGGAATTTATGGTTGCCAGCAATTTTTGATTCTTCCATGGTTTTAGAACAAAATCCACTGCCCCTGCTTTGATTGCCTTTACAGCAAGGTCAACATCACCGAAGGCTGTTATCATTACAACGATAGCCGTTTTGTCAACTTTTAATATATGATCCAGCCAGTAGATACCTTCTTCTCCGTCACGTTTTCCTTTCTGGAAATTCATATCCAGCAGGATGAGGTCATAACTTTCCTGGCGGATCTTCTGGATCACATTCTCAGGTACCTGTTCAATATGGACCTGGGTGTAAAATCTTTTGAGTAATACAAGTGCGGACTTGAGAACATCATAGTCATCATCTATTATGAGTATCCTCGATGATATTTTATCCATAAGACTTACTCCTTCAAGTGCGTCAGATTCAATGCAAGGTAGAAAAATAGTAGCTAAATCACACACTAAGTGTATCAAAAACGCACACATCTTGCCAAAACCTTCAAGGGATAAATAGTGATAGCTGATTGAAAATTAGCGATTTAATAAGGATGGCACTGGCTTTGACTATATATTACTAAATTAGTAACCATCATGCTTAAACATAATTTAAGAACAGCCCTCAGGCATCTTGTCCGAAATAAAGGTTTAACGGTAATAAACATCCTGGGACTGTCAATAGGGATATGCGTGTTCATACTTATCATGCATTATGTAAGGAACGAACTGAGTTATGACAAGTTCAACAGCAAGCAGGAAACCGTCGGAAGGATAGAGTTTACCCATACAAATTCACAAAGTGCATGGACTACCTCAGCAATGGGCTATGACCTGGTTGAGACCGTTCCGGAAGCTACAGCCTTTGTCAGGGTTGCTGTATGGGGTGATATGTTCATGGAGTATGAGGAGATAAAATATAAAATTCCATCTTTTGCCTGGGCTGACAGCAATATTTTTGATTTGTTTGATCTTGAAATGATACAGGGGGATCCATCCACTGCCCTGCGGGAACCATACCAGGTTGTTCTGACAGAAACCACTGCTAAGAGGGTATTCGGGGAGAAGGATCCTGTAGGAGAGGTATTAATATCCTCCGGTGGAAATGATATGATTATTACAGGTGTGATTAAGGATCCACCAAATTTTCACCTGCAGTTTGATATGATTCTCTCCTTCGTAACACAGGGAGCATTGTACGGTGAAGAACATTTATATACGTATAAGACTTACCAGTATAATACATATGTAGAGATTGCAGAACACGCCGATCCTGATTCCGTTAATAAGAAAGTAGATGCATTTTTCCATAAAAAGTTTCTTGAATTATATGGTGACCCGGACGAGGATGAGAGTGCATGGTCTGCCTCTCTTCGGCCCTTGAAAGATATTTATTTTGCCAGGCATGTAAGGGATTCGGGAACCAGGCATGGCAACAGGCAATTTGTCTACATTTTTATAATTATAGCAGTTTTCATCATCCTGATAGCCTGTATTAATTTCGTCAATATTTCTACTGCCAGAGCCTCCCGGCGTGCGATGGAGGTTGGAATAAAAAAGGTTGCAGGATCTGACCGGAGCAGGTTGGTTATACAGTTCCTGTCCGAATCTGTACTGATCACATTTCTTGCCACCCTCCTGGGCCTGCTGATGGTGGAAGCAGTCTTTCCCGAATTTGAAAATCTCGTGGGAACAGACCTGCGGATCGCATACCTTGAAAAACCTGTTACCCTTTTACTGATTTTATCAGGGATCATCGGCCTGGGGGTGCTGGCCGGACTCTATCCTGCTTTTTATCTGACAGTTTTTAAGCCTGTAAGTGTTTTGAAGGGTGAAATGACAAGGGGAAGATCGGCACGGACAATGCGTAAAATACTTATAATATTCCAGTTTGCAATTTCGGTGATACTGATAATAGGTACCATAATTGTATACCGGCAGCTGAACTATCTAGGCAAAAAGGATCTGGGTTTTAAGAAAGAATTTGTCGTCACTGCCGGTTTGAACAATGAGATCCTGCAGAAGGGGGAGATTTTCAAGGAAAACCTGCTGAACTATCCTCAGATCGAAAAGGTATCCTATTCATATACTGTTCCCGGTGCCGGGGATAATTATGAGAGCTACACTCTGGATGGGATAGATGTGAATCCGGTGGTTTATACCGTTGATCCCGATTACATTGATCTGATGGGAATAGAACTGCTTGAAGGACGGAATTTTTCCTGGGACCTGGAGACCGATAAGCAGAGTGCCTGCCTGATCAATGAGACCCTGGCCAAAGAACTGGATATGGACAGCCTGGTCGGTAAATCCTTTGATCATCCTTCGTGGTATATCACAGCATTTCCCGTAACCAAAATAAATATAATCGGTATAGTCAAGGATTTCCATTATAAATCCTTACGACAGGTTATTGGTCCGCTTATGTTCGGATGGGGCGATGGTTGGGTTAATTTTATTAATATCAGGATAAAGCCTGACAACATTTCTGAAGCCCTGGCTGCCATTGAGAAGGAGTGGAAAGAAATCAGTCCGCAGTATCCCTTTGAGTATTCATTTATGGACGAAAATTTTGACAGGATGTACCGAACGGATCAGAAACTGGGAAAGATCTTCCGCTATTTTGCTGCCCTGGCAATCTTTATTGCCATCCTTGGATTATTCGGTCTGGCAGCATTTATTGCAGAGCAGAGGACCAAAGAAATAGGCATCCGCAAGGCGATGGGAGCTACTATCTCAGGAGTTTCAGTATTACTGGTAAAAGAATTCACATGGCTCATCCTTGCCTCAAGTGTCATCGCCTGGATACTTGCCTGGTTATGGGCAAAGAACTGGTTACAGGAATTTGCCTACCGCATGGAGCTGAACATATGGATCTTTATTGCGGCCACCCTGCTTGCCCTTGTGATAGCCTGGATAACAGTCATTTCCCAGACTATTAAGGCGGCCAATACAAACCCGGCAGATTCCCTCAGGTATGAATAGCTAACTATGGATCACCGGCTTGGTGCCTGCAAATACATAATACCGGCGCCTGAATTTCTCCGGAATATATTTGGCCTGCACCCCATTACCGCATTCGATCTCAAGGATAGATTTTTTCTCCAGCTGATCCATATATTTTAAACAATAATCTGTCAGGTTTTTTCCAGTTAAAAAATGTTAAACAGTGCATCCTGGCATGTTCTTTGGATCTGAACAGGTATCAAACTACGCCCTGAAATCATTAACACATGAAACGTAACAAAATCTTAAAAAAAAAATTCGGCTTGCTGATAATCCTTACTGGCCTGTTCATCCTGACGGCCAATACTGCAAACCCTGAATATATTGAAGGCCTGAATGTCGCTGAAGACAAAGATGACTCCCTGGAGGTAGCCAGCATGGAATTACTAAAGGTCTACCAATCTCTGTATAATGATACAGCTCTAATGCCCTCATCCTCATTCAGGCCGGGACACATAGCCGAAGCGGAGCTCAGGGATTACCTTGAGAAAACCGATAATGGATATATCGTTCAGCTGCCCGGGAATACTCTTGTCCCATCACCTGTTTACTATAAAGGGAAAATATACCTGAGCGGGGGCTTCGGGAGTAAACGCTACTATGCACTGGATGCCTGGACCGGTGAGGACCTGGAGGCATGGGACCTGGATGATGACGGACCCTCTTCCGCGGCAGTGGACCGTGATATCCTGGTATTCAACACTGAATCCTGTACAATTTTTGCTTTAGACCTGAAAACAGGTAAACAGCTCTGGTCGTGGTGGCTGGGTGATCCCCTTATGTGTATGCCGACCATAGCCAACGGGATGGTATTTACATCCTATCCGGCTTCCGGAATGAATTCCGCTGCTCAGGAGATTCAGTCCGTGAACAAGATCGAAGGACTGAGTGTTCAAGCATCAGAAAATATACTGCTTGATCTGAGCCACATCCTGGTGGCATTTGACCTGCGGACGGGGAAGGTCCTATGGCAGAGATGGATAAATGCTGATGTAATGTCGGCTCCTGTGGCACATAGTGATGACTTATTTGTATCATCTTTTGCGGGAACTATATATAAGTTCCGCCAGCAGACGGGTGAACTGATCTCGGTCAGCCAGGTAAGGGCCACATCTGCCCCGGTGGTAACAAAGGATGGTATCTATGTGAGTAAGCGTGCAGACCGGACCGGAGAAGAGGCATCTGAACAACTGGCACGCCTGAGCCAGGATATCAGCAAGGGCAGCAAGATATACAATAAGAAGATCGCGGTGTACCTGGATAAAAATGTCCAGGCAGGTTCTCAACTTAAATCCCAGTCCTCGGAGATGGATGCAGGTAACGGATTCTCTGATGGGGCACCTGCAACATCCGGATGGCAAAAGGCCAATGACATGATAGGGCAATCGAATGTATCATCCCTTCAGTCCTTTCAGGGTTCACGCAGCCTGAACTATAATAACAGGAATTATTCCACTATGGGAAATGAGCTGATCTGCATGGACCCTGAAACCGGCAGGGAAGAATGGAAGCTCAAACTCGGAGGCGATATGACCCGTGCAGGAGGATTTATGGGTACTCCTCCGCTGGAAGTAGGGGGCAGGATCATCATTGCTACCTATTCGGGGGATGTGATTATCCTTGATCCGGAAACGGGCGAAACAAAGAAAAAATATTCAACGGGTGATGAGATCAGGTACCAGCCGATTGTATGGGATGGCTGGATCTACGTAACAACAGCAAACAGTAAGATGCACGCAATAAATACAGGCGATAAAAGCCTTACCGGGTGGCCCATGTGGGGAGCCGATGCGGCCCGTACCAATGCTTCCGCAGAATAGGATGCCCGGATCGATGCTTCCATGCAACGAGCTGTCCCCATCCGGATAAGCAAGAGCTAACAGCTAATATTCATCACTCTCCAGGTCCCTGATATAATCAATTATCTCCCTGTCGGCATCTGTCAGCAGGTCATCCGAATAACCCCCGGGTTCATACCAGTCGAACAGGGAAAATAACTCCCTGAGATCCGCCGATTTGAATTCATAGCCATGCCTGGCAAAAATACAGTTCCTTAGTATCCTCAGCTGTGATTTCGGGAAATCATCCAGCATGGAGAGGCCGGAAATCTCCGAATCAATTTCTTCATAGCTGCGGTAATCCAGCAATTCGAATTCCCCTGCTGAACTGATCTGGTAATAATCGGCGTACCATCTTTCGGTAATGCTTGGAAGGAAAGCATAGGGATCAGAATAGGAGTGAAGCTGGTCATAGTATTCATCCATCTCTTCATCAGTATATTCGCCGACAGGCAGGTAATCGCCGCAATTATGATCGTATTCATGGCCGGATACGGCAACCAGGTCATCCTCTTCAAAGCTGTATTCATGGCTGATGCCGTACTCATTGCAGGCAGCAGCATGCCCGAATTCTTCTACAAATTCAATGGCGTCTATTTTTGTCTCTTCATAATCAAAAGTGGTCATTTGAATAAGAGCCGGGTAGCTGTTATCATTGGTAATTACAAGGTAAAAATCGCTGTAATTAATTATATCCAGGGTGTCAGGGTCTGAATCGGGTTGTACCATAAGCGAAAAGAGAAGCAATATGATCTTCATGATGTTAGAGATGAATAATTGAAACAACAGGAAATATGTCTTACCGGAGGTCTAAGTTACAG
Source organism: uncultured Bacteroidaceae bacterium (assembly GCA_964540005.1). Lineage (GTDB taxonomy): Bacteria > Bacteroidota > Bacteroidia > Bacteroidales > SM23-62 > CAZILN01. The sequence goes on from CAZILN010000275.1 coordinate 49,785, forward strand.
GATTTCAGGATACGAGTCAAATTATTGCTTCTGAGCTACAGTTATGGCAGCAATGCCCCCGAGTAATTTCCTGTGGTCAATGCTTTTAAATCCGGCCTCCCGGAGTAATTGTACCAGTTCATCCGGAATGTAGAAATTCATGGCCGAGGCAGCCAGGTAAGAGTAAGCCGGGCGGTATCCGGACAGCCATCCCCCCAGTCCGGCAACAGCCAGCTTCAGGTATGAATGGAAAAACCACCTGATCAGCCGGTTTGCCGGCTGGCTGGTTTCAACGATCACAAATTTTCCTGTATCGCTCAGGGTCCTGACAATCTCAGAAAGGAATTTGTCCCGGTCCGGATTTTTGTAGCTGAGGTTCCGGAAGGCGAATGCAATACCTATGGCATCGAGCTGAGCATCACCGAACGGAAGAGCTGCAGCATCACCCTCAATAAATAAGATATGGCTGCTGCCCGACTTCTCTGATTTCTGCATGGCGATCTCCAGCATGGGCCGGCTGTAATCAAGTCCTGTAATTTCACCCTCTCCGTTCATCCTCTTTGAAATATGAAGGGCCAGGTCCCCGGTTCCGGTGCAAAGATCAAGAATTTTATCTGTCCGGCCACTGAGACATTCCCGGGCCGCCATTTTCCGCCACCTCTCGTCAAACCTGAAAGTGAGTATACGGTTCATCAGGTCATACCTGGGTGGGACATCGGTAAACATTTTCTGCAGGGGGCGCCTTTTCGGAGCGGATGTATCAGCTGTATCAGTCATGCCGGATGTTAAAGTCCCAAAAGTAATCTAAATTTGGAAATAGTGGACGGGGCAGGGGACAGTCATGTCCTGAAAAAGGTATATCCTTTGCTGCATCCGAGTTCCGGAACATCATTCATATCTCAGGGAGTCTGCAGGGTTTGCCAGGGAGGATCTCAGGGCATGGTAGAAAACAGTCAGCAGGGCTATGGCTACAGAAATAATGACAGCCAGTATAAATATCCAGGCGGGCATATTGGTATGGTAGGCATAATCCTGCAGCCACCTGTTCATTACCAGGTATCCTGCAGGCAGTCCCAGTACATTAGCCAGTAAAACAATACGTAAAAAGTTCCATGAAAGCAGGGAGGTGACACCGGCAACAGAGGCTCCCATAACTTTCCTGATACCGATTTCCTTTGTTTTCTGCTCGGTCAGGAATGCAGAAAGCCCGTAAAGTCCCAGAAGGGCAATCAGGATGGCAAGCAGGGTGAAAAACCCGAAGATACCTTTCATCCTGGTCTCATTCTTATACAGGTTCTCGAAGGTCTCATCAAGAAAGAAAAAATCAAAAGGCCTGTCAGGATCAATACCAGTCCATACCTGTTGCAGGGACCTGACTGTCTGCTGAATATTTTCCGGTACTATCCTGAGGGTGAGATACTGAAACCGGTGATCACGGTATGAGATAATAACTGGCAGGATTTCCTGGTGCAGAGAAGTAAAATAAAAATCTTTCACCACTCCGATAATTTTGTAGCCGGGTGTACCATTGAAAACCACATCTTTTCCCAGTGGGTCATCCCATCCCAGTATCCTGCAGGTTTCTTCATTGATGAGAAGGGCCATATCATCAGTAGCATGATCGGAGGAGAAATTCCTCCCCTGGATGATTTCCATCCGGTAAGTAGTCATGAAATCTTCATCCACATCTATGGATGCGAAGAGCTTCTCCTCATCGCTACCTTCATCGGGGAACCTGTACCCATTACCGCTGAAAGTTGCTCCGGGGTAGTTCTGCGAGGCGGACACATCCAGGACATAGGGAAGCTTTCCCAGTTCTTCCTTTAGGGTCCGGTAATCTTTTCTGAGTTCACTGCTTCTCAGGGGAACAACCAGTAAGTGTTCTTTACTGAATCCCAGGTTCTTATTCCGGATATAATCAACCTGCCTGAGTACGACCAGTGAAGATATGATCAGGATAACAGCCAGTGAGAACTGTATGATCACCAGGATATTCCTGAAGAGCCGGGAGCTGATACCTGTGCCTGGCATCCCTTTCAATACACTGCTGGCCTTAAAGGAAGAAAGGAACAGTGCCGGATAACTCCCGGAAACAAGTCCCAGTAAAATGACCAGTGCCAGGAACATCAAAAAGACATCGGTATTGCCGGAGATACTGAACTCGAGTTCCTTACCCATCAGAATGTTGAAGGCGGGGAGTAAGAGTTCTATCAGTATCAATGACAGCAGGAAGGTGATTAGGCACAGCAGCACCGATTCCCCCAGGAATTGCCACATAAGCGTCCCCCTGCTGACACCGGCAACTTTCTTGATCCCTACCTCCCTGGCCCGGTGGACAGACCTGGCGGTGGAGAGGTTCATATAGTTGATGGAGGCAATCAGCAGCAGGAAAAGGATGATGGCCGAAAAGATGCGTACATACTGTATGTTACTGTTGGTTTCCAGCTCACCCAATGTATGTGAATGCAGGTGTATCCTTGTAATTGGTATGGTCCTGGGTATCAGGCCAATCCCCATTTCATCAAGTGATTTGCCAGCATGAATCTGAAGCAGTTCATCCATATACCGGTTAATGTCTTCGGCACTGGTTTCAGGTGTGCCCCTGACATAAAGATAATAATTGATATTCCCTGTCCAGACATCCATGCTGCCAGCCGGATTCTCATAAAGGGTAACAAATGAGCACAGCATATCAAATCTGAAATGTGAATTGGCGGGCGGGGATTCAATGATGCCGGTAACTGTAAAATCCTGCTGGTTATTCAGGCTCAGTACCTGGCCCACCGGATCCTGGTCACCGAAATACCTCCGGGCTGTTTCCCGGGTCAGGACCATAGTGTATGGCAGGCGAAGGAGATCCTCAGGGTTCCCGTTAAGGATCTTAAAATCAAAGCAACTTAAGAAACCGGAATCGGCATAGAGCATTCTGTCTTCGTAGAACTTCTTAACACCGGATGAAAACAGGCTGGTCTGTCGTGTTCTGTACTAGCGGGTGAAATGAAGTACGTCCGGATACTCTTGTTGCATGGCGGGCCCCAGAGGGGTCATGGCAAAGGGGATCTCCATACTGGCACCGGATGACTTGAACTCTAGTCCCACCCGGTAAATATTCTGAGCATCCCTGTGAAAACGGTCGTAGCTGACCTCATTCAGGATCAATAAAAGCAAGAGCAGGGCAGAAGTGATACCCGCAGTAAGTCCAAAGAGGTTCAGAAAGGAAAAGAATGGGTTCCTGAGAAGGTTCCGGAGGGTCAGTTTAAAAAAGACTGGTATAATGTCGGTTATTGTCTGCCTTGATAAATAAAAGTACTATAAATATGTTAAAATCTGTTGATTTTGCCCTGCAGCATGCAATTAAGCCCCGTAAAATTCGTTATCTGTTTTTGATAATACGTATCTTCGCGGACATTAGTTTTGAGTTATTTAAGCAGTATTAATTTTTAGCATAGATGGATATTAAGGTTAATGGGAAAGAATTGTTGGAACTCAACAAGGAAGAATTATTTGATGTTAGCAAGGAAGTGAAGCTGGCTCAGCTAAAATTACAGCAGAAAGACCTGCAGCAGTTCAATGTGGGTGATAAGGTCAGGTTGAACAAGCAGATGGGACTGATTGAAGGTGTGATCGAGGATATCAGCAGCAGGTCGGTAATCGTCAATACAGGTGAAAAGAAAGTAATGGTCAGTCCGAGAATGATGGAAAAGGTATCCTGACCCACTCCGGAATTAGCCAACCTGAACACTATTACATACTTCTGAAACTCTCCGGCAGGTTTCTCCCGGAACCTGATCGTGTGCGCCTTATGTAAAAATTTTCAAGGAATTGCTTTCATATTTTCTATTTTTACCTGACAGGCGGTGGTTCCTGAAAAGGAGTATTACACCCAAACCTTCCCTATAACAGAAAAACATTTACAAATAGCAGCAAAACATGCACAAACAATTGAACTTACCTCTTAGGACAGGCAATCTGATCATATTGATATTGCTGTTTATAAATGTCAGCTCGCAGAAAGATTATATGGATCAATGGCCGGGATTTCGCGGACCCTTTGCAAAGGGATTTACCAGACAGGGGGAGGCCCCGGCCACCTGGAATGTTTCAAGCGGTGAAAATATACGCTGGAAGACGGCGATACCCGGACTCGGCCACTCCTGTCCGGTAATCTGGGATGATCATTTATTCGTCACAACGGCAATAAGCGCTACAGGGGATGATTACCTGAAGGTAGGCCTGTATGGGGACATTGATATGGTTGATGACCAGACAGTCCACCAGTTCAAACTGTATTGCCTCGATAAGAATACGGGTGAGATCACCTGGGAAAGACTCTGCCATGAAGGGGTTCCCATAACCAGGCGCCATACCAAATCCTCCCATGCCAGTGCCACCCCGGCAACAGACGGGGAACACCTGGTGGCTTACTTCGGTTCAGAGGGACTTTACTGTTATGATTTTGAAGGGGAGCTGTTGTGGAAAAAGGACCTGGGAAGGCTGAATGCAGGGCCATATGATATGCCTGAGGTGGAATGGGGAATAGCCAGTTCTCCCGTCATTCACCAGGGAAAGGTAATTATACAGGCAGATGTGACCGGGGATGATTGGCTGGCGGTTTTTGATATTGAAACAGGTGATGAAATATGGAGGACAGCCAGGGATGAGGTATCCACATGGGGCTCCCCGGCCATATACTCAGGGAAGGATAAGACCCAGATCATTGTTAATGGCTATAAACATATGGGAGGATATGACTTTGAAACCGGTGAGGAGATCTGGAAAATGAGCGGGGGAGGAGATGCCCCGGCTCCCACACCTGTTATTGCCCATGACCTGATATTTATAAATAATGCTCACGGAAGGTATTCACCCATTTACGTGGTAAAGCCTTCTGCTGTCGGGGATATTACCCTGCATGAGGACAGTACGGTAAATGACTACATCGTCTGGAGTATCAAGCGTGGTGGAGCCTATATGCAAACCCCGCTTATCTTTGGAGATTACCTGTATAATTGCAGGGGGAACGGATCCCTGACCTGCTTTGAAGCAACAACAGGTAAACAAGTCTACAGGGAGAGCCTGGGAGTGAGCGGGGGTGTGACTGCATCCGGGATAGCCGCCGGGGAGAAGCTGTATTTTACGGCGGAGAACGGTGATGTATTTGTAGTAAAGGCCGGTCAGGAATACAAACTTATTGCAAAAAACAGCATGGAAGATCTCTGCATGGCCACACCGGCTGTTTCAGAGAACACACTTTATTTTCGTACCCAGCATTACCTTATCGCAGTATCTGAGCAGTAAATTCTTAACAGCTCCTTTTTTTCGGGAGATTCCATAAGCTGTTCCCAGGACCAGAATATAACACCCCCGGAGGGAGGTTTGAGAGCTTCCTGCAGGGATTGCTTAAATTCCTCAAGGCTTAATGGTTCCTCCAGGTATGCCCTGTTAACCTGTATGCTCGGGTAGACAGGGATGTCAACCCGGGCGGAAAGATCACTGACAACAGAATGGATCCATTCAGGGGACCTTTTCACCATATGGGCATAACACATAGGAGAGATCATGTCCACATGCCGGGCAATATCCCTGAAATCCTGGCCCGTAATCCTCCTGGCAGCATCGTTGAAATCCTCCTTCCTCCACGGTATGGCATGGACATTTATCAGGATATCATTATTGAGCTGTTTTGCTTCCCTGGATGCTGTTTCAACAAAGGAAGTAATGAGCCCGCATTTCCAGTCGGTCCACTCTTCCCGGCAGTTCACATTGATCCATTCTGCAAGGTCCGGAACCTCCTCCTGCGAATCAGGAATTACAATGCCTGAATGAAGCTTAAATGCGTTAATACATGAAGCATCAAAACATGATTCGGGAATGGAGTCAGGATCAGTTTCCGGATAGATCTTTTCCCAGTACGCGAAATGACGGATAAAATCAAGGCTGATCCCATCGGGATCGAGATCAGTGATCAGCTGTTTTATATATGCTATTCTCTCTTCCCTGTACTCCATGCGTGATGGACAGATGAACTCTACCCATTCTTTGACGGCCCGCTCTCCCCGGTCAGTAATAGCATACAGATCCGGGTCTTTCTGAAGTGATTCCGGGTTGAAAAATATAGGAAGAATGATGAATATCCTGATATCGTTCTTTTTTGCCAGGGTCCTGAATTCTTCAGTTAGCAGCGATGCATCGGCAAAGACTGTATTGATCCCGTGATCCTTCCAGTCTTCAAAACTGGCGGTAAGATCTCCTTCAATCTTGTAAACCTTTATGCCAATTATACGGTCGTCATGTTGAAGATGTCTGCCACCCGCGTTGCAGCCCTGGATAAAAAGAAACAGCGACCAGAAAACAAATAATTGCAGTGTTTTCATTCGTTTAAAATTTTGTAATTATTTGAAAATAAAATAATTAAAAATTTGAGAACGAATGCAACCGCTTCGCTCTCTCATGAAAAATTTAATCATTTCCTTTTGTGAAAAAATGATTAATTTTTTCATGTTCGTTTCAAGAGTAAAGTTTTTGTTAAACTTCAATTACTTACCGGACAACAGGAAACTCGGTGATCCTAAGTTTGGTGCATCCGTAGGGTACCAGGATTATTTCTTCAGCATCAACATCCTGCAGGTGTTTCAGAGGCAGGCTGTGGGGCAGGGGACCTGGCATTTCACGGTACAGCTTCCAGTCCGGGATGATCTTCCCTGAAGTCCTGATTTCCAGGGGTGAATTTTCCACGCACCAGGGCCTGACGACAGAAATATCATTCCTTACCAGCCGGAACCCCTTTTCGGGATTCTCAAGGGATGCTTCCAGCAGTCCGTAGTTCCAGGGATCCACCGGGGTGACTTCCTCATACATCCCGAACCTGTCACCATCATCCTTAGAGCTCCATTTTTCTCTTATTTTCAGAGAGTATACCAGGGGACCGTGTTCTACTGCCACCGAATTTTCAACCCAGCGGCTGATCCGGATATCCGCATCCAGGATGAGTGCCATCCGGTCACCGTCTTTCCATTCTCTCTCGATAATATAAATTTGTCCGCCTTGCGGGGAATCAAACTCTTTCCCGTTTATCATGATCGTTGCCCCTGAAGACCAGGCAGGAATTCTCAGATGAAAAGGGAAGGAGGTATTCTCTTTACAACTGACAGTGAACCTCACCGTTTCTTCAAATGGATAGGAAGTTTCTTCTACTATCCTGACCGGCACCCTGTTCTCTGATACCAGCAACTCAACATTGCAGGGAGCATACATCAGGGTTGCAACACCCCCGTCTGCGCTTGCATACCATAGATTCTGAACGAATTTCGGCCAGCCCTGGTGCATGTTGCAGGTACAGCATGGGTAGCCCGTCAGGAGCCCGAAACAAAGATCGGTCCCGCCGTGATGGTCCTCTTCATAAAAATTGTGACGGTGCCTGGTCAGCATAACCTGGTTGGCGCTCTGAAAATACTGGCGGGAGCTGAAGTCATGTTTTATCTGAGCAGGCAGGGCATTATAGGCAATTTTCTCCAGCTGGTCCGCATACTGCAGATCACCTGTAATAGTCAGCATGTTCTCAAGTGAATACATCATTTCAACGACCGAACACAGTTCAACACCCTGGGTGGGATCCTTTCCATGCATGGGTTCATCGCCCCCGTACATACCCTGGGGTTGTCCGTGAAAATCCCGGATATCCCTGAACGCCTTTTTAACGGCTTGCAGATGAACAGGGTCCTTAGCCTGCTGGTAATATACGACAGGTTCTTTGATCCCCTGGGCCAGGTTTACACAGTGGAAACTCTGAAGTTGCTTCAGGCAGAGCCGGTTGATCAGGGTGGAGTCGAAAGGATATTTGTTCCCGGTATTATAGGGATACAGGTGTCCCAGCTCAGGGCCCTCATAACAATCCTCATTCATAAAGACACTGGTCCATGGAAATGTCTGTTCGTGGATAAGTTCTGAGAGTTCCAGCAGGAATTCCTCCCCGGTCAGGTTATACAACCAGTAGACCATCATCAGGTTGTCCCCTCCCCTCCGGTTCGCCCAGAAGGTCCATTTGTCAAGAGGCACAGAGGGAAGCATTTCCAACTGGTACCTGAAATATTCCGTCATCAGTTCCGGCACCCGCTCATCACCGGTGGCACTGTAATACTGCTGCAGCACTTTTAACATGACCATCTTTGGCCACCAGTCCCGGCGCCGGGTTTTCTGCAATCCGGGTTCAGCCTCAGGCTCAACCTCAAAGGGAACAGGTCCGAAATACCCGTCAGCTGTCTGGCTGTTGAGCGTCCATTCTATCCAGGGTTTTATTTTCTCCTTGAGTTCGGGATCATCGAGAAGGTAGGCCAGGGGTACCAGTCCATCGAGCCAGTAAGGTCCCCTTTCCCATCCGTCACCGTCACCTCCCAGCCAGCCGTTTCGTGCCCCGACAACTTCTTTATACGCTGAATCCAGGTGTCCGGTCAGGCCTGTTTTCATTATTTCCAGCTGCTCCAGCAACCATCCTTCAGCATGTATACTACCGATCGGTAGTTCGAGGTATGGCTTTTGAAGAAGGGGAGGCCTGTTCTGAAGATAATTGGATACAGAGTCTTTACTACTGTCAGGGGTACAGCAGGACATGATAAGCAAACTGATCAGCAGGACAGGGACCCGGGTTCTCACTTGATATTTAGATCTGCGATCACTTCGAGCACATTTTTACTGTCATTCTCAGCATCAACAGAACGGTTGATGTAGCGGATCTCTCCATCCTTATCGGCAATGAATGTCCACCGCTTGGCGGTCACACCCCTTTCCAGCTGCAATGTTTGACCGTCTATTTCCTGTTCAATGGATCCTCCTTCACTCAGCGGAACACCGAATTTTTTAGCAACGGTTCCATCCTTGTCTGATAGCAGGGGGAAGTTCAGATTGTGTGCCTTTTTGAAGTAGGCCAGGTTTTCAGATTCATCACCACTAATACCGACTACAATGGCACCGGCCTCTTCCAGCTTCGACTGGTCGTCACGGTAACTGCAGGCCTGTTTGGTACAGCCGCCGGTCATGGCAGCAGGATAAAAGTAAATGATAATAGTCTTTGTGCCGATATAGTCGGTAACGGACCAGGTGTTACTGTTTTCATCGGGTAGGGAAAACACGGGAATCTTATCACCGGTTTTAAGTGCCTGGTCTGTCTGTCCTGTTGCGGGCAGCAAAAGAAGTGAAGCAGTAAGAATGAGTAAAACAGTTTTAATTGTATTCATATTACAGTTTTAGCATTATTCAAAAAGAAAATTATGACACAATTTACAAAATCCTGTTAATGGACAACAATAATTCCATTATTCTTCAATGTCTCTATCTGTTTCGGAGGAACGGCATTACCGATAATATTAAGGTATTCAAGATTATTCAGGTAAAACAGTGGGGATACATCATCAATCAGGTTATTGGAAAGGTCAAGAACTCTCAGGTTCTTAAGTTTAAAAAGGACATCAATAATGCCGATCTGGTTATAGGAAAGATCAAGTTCCTCAACAAGGCTAAGATCCTTCAGAGGGTAAATATCAGAAATGTTGTTTCCCGAAAGGTCAAGTATCTTAACGTATTTGCAGCATTCAATGCCGTCGAGCTGTTCAATTTCATACTCGGCCATTTCAATTTCTTCAAGGTCTTCAAGGTAGTATCCGGGCAGGAGTATCTCAATCGAACCATACAGCTTTCTCTTAACTGCCGTAAAAAAGGAATTATCAGTTTCGGTTTCTGCGAACTGTGTCGGAGAATGTTCAAACTGTTCGTCATCCCTGTCAAAGAAGTAATCGAAACCGGGATCATCTTCCTCCCACGCGTATTCAGGATGATAATCTATGTCTTCGGCTATCTGTTCTGCCGATACAAACTGATCCAGATCCTGAATTTCAAGAATGTGGGAATACTGTTGCAAACCCTCAAGATTGCCATTTTTTATAAGGGCATCAATTTCCCTCCGGTACTGGTTTCCCCTGTCCGGATGGTATATCATGATCAGGCGGGAAAAACATTTACTCGTCTTTTCTTCCTTTATCGGGATGTATTCAGATACTGCCTCGGCTATTCTTTTGATCAGGCTGTATTCTCCTGACTTGTAGAAACCGATTATCCCGGCTGAGATCTTATTCAGGTTCTCATCTGAATAGGCATCTTTTATTCTCCTGAAATATTCCCGGTCTTCCATGCTGCAAAGTTAAGCAATAATACCATCAGGAGTGATCACCGCGATAAAAATAAGGATATCATGTTACCGGGGTTTATAAGATCTCTAATTACAGAATTATGTTTGATCTTCAGGAATACTTCAAAATCATTTTTTAGCTTTACCAGCTGTTTTGCAATGGGACAATGATTTATCACAAGAGCAGATCCACAATGAGGTTATCAGTTTATTTTCCAGTTTTCGCATTATCCGTGATGTCGCTGGTACCTGTATCCGGTCAGAACCAGGGAGTTAACAGAGCGGATTACAGGATCAATATCAGTGAAACCAATGAATTAATTACGGTTGACGGACTGCTTGACGAAGATGTCTGGTCCCTGGCTGAAAGAGCTTCACAATTTCACCTGGTACTGCCTATTGACACCGGGTACGCAAGGGCTCAGACTGAAGTTATGGTTTGCTATGACCAGAAGAACCTGTATTTCGGGATCATCTGCCATGACCCCTTACCGGGAAAAAGGCCGGTGGAATCCCTGCGCCGGGACTGGAATTTCGGAGCCAACGATAATTTCATTGTTTTTATTGATACCTATAACGATTATACCAACGGATTTGCTTTCGGGGTATCGGCGGCAGGGGCACAATGGGACGGGATACATGGAGAAGGGGGATTCGTCATGCTGGACTGGGATACCAAGTGGAGTTCAGCGGTGCAATCTTACCAGGACAGGTGGGTGGCTGAATTCAGTGTTCCTTTCCGGAGCATTCGTTACAGGGAAGGAGTTACTGAGTGGGGTATCAGTTACAGCAGGATGGATCTGAAGACCAGTGAAAAATCAAGCTGGGCGCCTATCCCCCGGCAATTTCCGACCGCAAACCTGGCCTTCACAGGAACACTGGCATGGGATAAGCCCCTGCCTGAATCAGGAACCCGGGTTTCTCTCATACCCTATGTGCTGGGTAAGGCAACCCAGGACAGGGAAGCAGGGGAAAACATAAAAACTGATGCGGCAGCCGGACTGGATGCAAAGATCATCCTCTCCACATCCCTTAACCTGGATCTGACCGTACTTCCGGATTTTTCACAGGTTGAAGTGGATGAGCAACGTACCAACCTGGACCGGTTTGAACTTTTTTTTCCTGAGAAAAGACAATTCTTTCTCGAAAACTCTGACATTTTCGCCACACTTGGATCCAGTGAAATCAGGCCCTTTTTCTCCCGAAGGATAGGTCTGAGCAGTCCGGTCATAGGAGGAGCCAGGCTAAGCGGGAAACTTGGAGAAAAGTGGAGAACCGGCATCATGAATATGCAGACAGGTATTAAGGATTCACTCACTGCAGACAATTTCGCCGTAGCAGCATTCCAGCGCCAGCTATTCAGCCGTTCAAATATAACCGGTTTCCTGGTGAATAAACAGGTGGTGGCTTCACCCGAAGATTCTGTTAATACATCTTCCTTGTATAACAGGGTAGCCGGACTTGATTTTAACCTGGCCAGTGCCGATAACAGGTGGACCGGTAAATTCTTTGCTCATAAATCATTCTATGATGGAAGCTCCGGGAAAGATGCTGTATTCTCGGGAAGGCTGCAGTACAGTTCTGAAACCTTCATGGTTTCGCTGGATCAGAATTATGTAGGAGAAAACTACCGTGCCGAAGTGGGCTATATCAGGCGTACCGGGATACTTCAGACCGAATCAAAAGTAGGGTATAAGTTCTTTCCGGCATCCAGCAAGATCGCTAACCACGGTCCTGTTCTTGATATGGAACTGTTTATGGATCCTGAATTTACCGTAACAGACAGGGAATTACAGCTTGCATACCAGGTGGAATGGTTGAACCGCAGCATGCTCTCTGCTGACCTGGAGTACGGCTTCGTAAAATTATTGGAACCTTTTGACCCTACTAATACCGGAGGTGCTGAGTTAGCCCCAGGCAATGAATTTAATTCCTTAGAACTGTCTATGCAGTACAGTTCTGACAGCAGGAGGTTATTTACCTATGCTCTGGGTACCCGTTACGGAGGGTACTTCAATGGTACCCGGATGAGCTTTGATGGACAGGCATCTTACAGGGTGCAGCCTTTCGGTTACCTGGCTTTAGCCGGCTCCTTTAACAGGGTACAATTACCTTCCCCGTATAACAGTGCCGATTTGGTGCTGATAGGACCGAAGCTGGATATCACCTTTACTGAAAAGCTGTTCCTTACAACTTTCGTCCAGTATAATAACCAGATAGACAACATCAATACCAACATACGCTTTCAGTGGCGTTTTGCCCCGGTATCCGACCTGTATATCGTCTATACGGACAATACCCTGCCTGGGAATTTTACGTCCAAAAACAGGGGGTTGGTAGTGAAATTGTCCTACTGGTTTAATTAGAGAGTCCCTTTTAATTCTTTTTAAAATTATACTGGCCTAATATCAGTACTCCGCTTATATCTCCTTTTTCATCCAGTTCAAATTCGAACCCGGCATTATCATCCAGGTTGAAGAATATCAGCTCGGAAGATGGAATGATCGTAAATTCAAAATCATCCCATTCCTGGATGCAAACCAGTTGGTTATCACCTGCCGAAATACTGATTTTATAATCCTTATCCATCTTGTACTTGCCTGCAAATTTTTCCAGCACTTCGGGGGCCATTGTTATTCTCGTTCTGGTAGCCGCCTTATAGGTACTCCAGTTATAATAATCAGAGAATCCCCTGATTATTTCCTGTACCAGGCCCCCGCCGTTATCCGAATTTGTCATGACGGCTATTCCCGGACCCGATTCAGCATAGGCAAAGATCTGGCACCTGTATCCCTCGTTGGCTCCCCCATGGCCGAAGGTAAGGGTATCCTCCGATTCTCCCAGTCCTGGTCCCAGTCCCTGGCGATCGATTTGTTTGCGCAGCATCTCAATAGTCATTTCCCTGGACAGTATCTTGTTCGACTTACCCTGGTATGATTTCTGAACCTCAAGCATATACTTTGCAAGGTCTGTCGGGGTGGTCCACAATCCGGCCGCAGCCATTTCAGGATAGGTGTGCCAGTTGCCATCAACTTTTTTACCATCTGAACGGTGCCCGATGCTGGCCATTTCATACCTGTTCTTAGGAAGCGGTTGATCATAACTGCTGTTTTCCATGCCTATAACATCCAGTATATTTTCTTTTAATAGGTCAGGGAAAGCAACGCCTGTGACATCCTCCAGCAATTTCTGCATAACCGTATAACCTCCCCCCGAATACCTGTTGATACTGCCGGGAATGGTATCAGGACGGATTCGATCTGAATTGGCAGGTTTTTCGCCATTGAGGACCTGGATTATGGTCGGGATATCTTCATCATGGGCATATCCCCTGAAGCCATGAACAGTCAATCCGGCCGAATGGGTCAGCAGTCCGCGCAAAGTAACCGGCTGCTCAGCTGTGTACTCATTTTCCTCAAGCTTCCAATTAGCCAGGTAATCATTAACATTCCTGTCAAGATCCAGTTTCCCTTCTTCCACCAGTTTCAGGGCCATCAGGGCAGCCACCGGTTTAGAGATGGATGCCGCCTGGAACAGGGTATTCTCGTCCACATTCCAGGTACTGTCAAAGCTTATATATCCGTATCCTTTGGACCATTGTAGTCTACCCTTGTCAATATAGGCGATGCTTACTCCCGGCACATTGTAAAAAGACATTCGTTCCTTGAGGGATAAATATCCAATGTCTTCTCCTTCAATGATCACGGCCGGGACCAGGTGGTGTTCTATTTCCCCGATCTGCTCCTGGATTGATTTTTCAGCTTGCTGTGAATTGCAGGACTGTATGAACAGTAGGCCTAATAAAAGAGTAATGTGATGGATTTTCATTGTTCTGGTTTAATAAGTGTTTTCATTCCATTAATATAGTGTATATTTATAATTAAACCATTTAATATCCAGAAAGTCTAAACTATATCATTAGTAATCAATTAATCCTAAATCAAAATGAAAAGAAAAATTTTCTACTTTATGTCGGTAATCCTTTGCGGTACTTTACTGATTCCCGGTTATGCCTATCCCAGTAAGGCAAAGACAGATTTTTCAGGTACCTGGACCTTCAATGAAGACAAAAGTGAAATAGGGGAGGGCCGGTTTTTCAGGTCCACGAAAATTATTGTCAAGCAGGACGGGAATAAACTGGATCTGGAACGGACACGCACGGGAAGGGACGGTGAGGAAAGGATTCAGAGCCAGAACCTGACCCTGGATGGGAAGGAAGTAAAGAGTGAGGCACAATTCGGCACGACCGTAGTAACAGCTGTATGGGATGGCAACTCCCTGGTTATTAATTCGACAAGGTCTTTTGAACGGGACGGCCAGACAATGGAACGGAAAAGCAAGGAAGTATGGAAACTTTCTGCTGACGGGAAGACCCTGACCATAGAGTCGACCTCAGAGGGGCGGGACGGAGAAATAAAGGCTACACTGGTGTATGATAAACAGTAAAGTTCAGGTCCCGGTGAGCCATGGCCAGTAGGGGCCGCGCCAGAACTCCGTAAGGACAGGCTTTTTCACAATATCCTTCACAATCAATGCATCTGTCCGGCTTATTACCGGTCAGGTCCATGTATTTGATCATGGCATATTTCTCCTGTCCTTTCAAGGTGAAATAATAATGGTACCGCAGGATGGTACTGACAGCGATATGATGCGGGCAATGAGATTCACATAAACTACAGCCAATCCGGCAAATCATACTGCCCAGGGCTTTCCTGAAGACCTCAAGATTATTCAGCGTCAGCGGATCTAGCGACTGACCGGAGATAGCCAGGTGTTTTTCCAGCCCGGTGAAGCTTTTAAAACCTATCAGGCAGCAATCCACATCTTTGTTGGACAGGACAAATTTGGTGGCCACATCACGGAGCTGTTCATCATGGTCGGTGATTCCATTGGCGTCCAGGTAGGCCATGGCATCGTTATAATATACTTCAAACTTCTCAATCATGGTTTTAAGGGCTTCGGGAATTTCCTGGTTGCTGGATTCGTACTGTTGTCTGTATTCATCAAAAGAGTAATACGACCGGACCGGGTTGGTTTTCATAATGGTTGTGGCAATGTTCTTATCCTTGCAGGCCCTGAGCACGCGCTCCCCCTGCTCGGAGAACAAAAAATTATATACCAGCAGCATCAGGTCAAACCTGCCGTCATTTACTGCGGACAGCAATATGTCCTCCATGGTATCCTGCTGGTCCCCGGGATAGTAAGACCCATGGCAGGAAATTCCCCTGTACCTGACCTTACCTTCCTTTTGCAGCTGTTCGAAAGCAGCATGAAACCCCGGGTGCCTGACCGTTGCCACTGATTCGACCCCCTGTAGTATGAGGCAATCCAGGTAATCCGTTTTCAGGTTTTCAAAACTGGCATTCAGCTTATTAAGTACATCCTCTTTCGAACCAAGGTTCCCGGTATACAGTTTTGTCGTTATAAACAGGGATTCCCGGTCAACATCCCGGATGGCCTCCCCCAGGTCGCTTTCACTGCTGCCGTAGAACCGTCCAGTATCAAAGTAGTTGATCCCGCTTTCTATGGCCGCCCGGATGAGCCCTGGATTCTGGGGGTACCCGAACCCGATTTCCGATACCCTGAAACCGGTCCTTCCCAGTGTCCTGTATTCCCTGATCCTGGGGCGTTCATTATCACTTTGCGGTGATGGTTCAGCAAGCTTGTTTTTGTTCATAATTCCGGCTCCTAAGAAACCAAGTGAGGAATTCCTCAGGAATTTTCTGCGATTGAGATTCAGGTTTTTCATTGTATGGATAAATTCATTAAGAACGGTTCTTTACATGCGCAGTTAATGTTGGTGCGAATCAGAGCGCTTCTCGGGTGATCAGCAACACGGTATGCATGTTGTACAAACCTTCTGTTCGTTTTTCTTATCTAAAATTAAAGGATTTTAGTTTAACAGTCAACCCGGCCGATCCAGTTCCTTTTCCAGCTCAGGGGATTATTTACCGCAATCTGTTGTGAAATAAACATTATCACTTCCTTCCATCTCGACCGTTATGCCTTCAGGCGGGAAGGGCAATGTCCAGACACATACATCTTCCAGGCCATACATATAGGAAATGTTCAAACCGCTGAACGGTAAACAGAACCAGAACCTATACTTGTATTATTTGAAATATCCAGGGAGGTTAAGTCGTTGCTTGAGCAATCCAGATAGACTAATGCTGTATTGACTGAGACATCCAGACTGGTTAACTGGTTATTTGAATAATCCAGGTAAACCAGGACTGTATTCTCCGAGACGTCAAGGCTCGAAAACCAATTCGAATGACAGATTAATGTTTCCAGAGATCCATTATTAGACAGATCCAGGCTGCTTATTTTATTCCCGTCACATTTCAGTGTCAGCAGGGAGTCATTATGTGTAACATCCAGGTTGCGTATTTCATTCCTGTCCACCCAGTAATAATTACCGCATTCGAGGTATTGCAGGGCAGTGTTCTGAGAAACATCCAGGCTGGTCAGGTAATTCCCGTCACACCTAAGCCAGGTTAATTTTTTATTACCGGATACATCCAGTGCGGTAAGTTTATTAAAGAAACATGTGAGTTCTTCCAAATTCGTAAACGCCTCAATACCATCAAGGTTCCTTATCTGCCCGCACCAGTCATGTGATTCCGGACTATAACCCAGGACGGGTTCATAATTACCAATATCCAGGGTAATTACTGCTTCTGCTTCATCATGACTGATCAGTTCATCGCCGTCCGTGTCAACCTCCCTGTCGATAAGGGCATACAAAAACAATACATCCGGTATATCAACTATATCTTTTTCCGGTTCCTCGGTATCTTTTTCGCATCCACCGAAAACATGGAAGCCGATAATCAGAAAGCAGATAAACAGTGCCCGGATTTTCATGATACCTGAGGTAGTATTGGGATCAGTTATTTGGAATAATAAATTTAAATCTTCTGATAATTATCCTGATTAAAAACCAAACTAATTTATTCATTCTTTTCAAGATTCATAACATATTCTATATCTGCTTCAACATCTTTTAAAAAATGGCTCCAGTGAAAACTCGTGAACTCCGGCCACCTTGTATTATTTCCGATGCCAATATAGGGCATGGGTTTATACCGGTCGACCGTCAGCCTGATTACATTTTTCCAATGAACCAGACACTTTTCGAGATACTCCAAGCTTATTTTTTTTTCTTCTGCTTGCTTCGAGAGATTGAAGGTTTCAAGCGCAACGGCAGCCCGCAATTTATCAGCAAAATAAAACCCCAGGTAGCACCATGTTTCAATATCATCCAACTCTGAATTCAGTTCTGGTTTATTTTCAGATGAGCGCATATTGTCAACAATTATCATGGCCTTATTACAATTATCCCTGACCAGTTGTGCAAGTTCCAGGGGATTAATCAGATCATCACTGATTTGAATTCCCTTGTTTTTCCTATCGCAATATTCTGATATGCTAAGATACCTGGCATCAAGAGTTTCATGTTTTATTAGTTCTTCGATAGATATGAAAGGTGATTTGTTATCATCGAAACCATATGGCGCGGCAGACAGGAACCCTTCACTATACAGGGTAAAATCCCAGGTGGATTTATAAAATGAGGCTATATATAAGGGAACTTTCGATGCCAGGGAGTAGGCGTCAAGCAAACTGGCGGCATCAATATTTTCATAGCGTTTACTGAACCCGACCGCAAGCGTTTCATCCGTCTCTTCAGGATTATATAGTAACCGGCCCCAGAGATGATAAAACAGCCATTGCTTTTCAAAAGCGTATTTCCAGGTTATATGAGGGTGCTGCTCCATATGGGAATAATCTTTTGCCGGGATATAGCCCTCGGAGCCAACAAAATAGCCATCCACATATTCATGATGGTTGGTTCCAATATGCTGTCTGATAAACTCCGGATCGCCCCAGCGAAGCACAAAAAAATCTTCATTCCTGATCATCCAGGCAATGAAATAATTTTCCGGTTCCGGATCCCAGAAATCCTTCATAATGGTTCCTTCATCATTAGCATGTGTAATCGAGAGATTAGGTGTGGAATATCCGTGCGACCAGTTAAATTTTACCTCCACAATCGTTTTATCGGGCAGGTTGGCATGATCAATGACTTGTCTCATTTCCCTGGGGTCACCTGCCAGGACGGCCCTGTGTATAAATTTTATTTCCCTGTCTGCGTTTTTCATCCCCTCGACGAAGGTCTCTTCGATCCAGGCTTCGCGTTCTGCCGGTGTCATAGTATTTTCCCCCCAGTTTCCCATCCAGTCGGCAAGTGTTACACCCAAACCGGTGAGGTCCTCATATTCATTTATTAACTGGGTAACAGATTCACTGGTGTATTTTTTTACCAGCCCGGACCGGTCATCATATATATCGGCTCCATAAGCTTCGGCAAACTCAGGGGATACCACGATGTTCCAGTTAACAAGGTATGTTTCAATCCCCCTGTTTTTAGCCATTTCAAAAAGTGTCCGCCAGAATGACTTCCATTCCTTCAGTTCCTGGTCGTTGAACGGTGTAGCTTCCGGATAATTTTCAGCCCTGATCATATAGGGAAAAGGATGGGTGTTCCATAGACTTAGGGCATTGAACCTGTTGGTCACCATCATATCCAGAAAAGATTCCCAGAAATCCAGGTCCCTGCATGTTTCTAAATGGATATCGGTTGCTGGTCCGGGCCGGTAAGGAGACCAGGGCAGGTTGAATTTAATGGCACGAAACGAAAATGCGGGATTAACCTGGCGTTCTTCCAGTCTGGCAATATCAGCTGAATTGTTCAATTGCTCTATAATATCCATGATTCCATACAAACAGCCCCTTTCAGTCAATCCCAGCAAATAGATCGTTCCATTTTCTTTTATAAGTTTAAACCCGTCGTCTTTTACACCTGAAATATTATTTGTTAAAATTTCCATTTGATGATTGCTGAGATTTCTTCCAGGAGTCAAAATTAAAATATCACCGGAAGTATTACTATTGTCATGTTCAATGACTGAACAGCCTGAATGTTCCAGGTGTTCACTTAGCTTTGCAATGCCATATGATAAGATTGAAGAATCAGTGTTGTAACCAATATTAATGACCTTTTGACTATCGCAGGATATAAAGACAGCAGTAATCGCAATTGCTATAATTTTTAGGTTGTTAGTCACGGGATGAACTTTTTAATAGTTCTTTTATAGGTGCAATAATTGATGGATTGATAAGGCATCAACAATGCTATTTGTTAATTATCTCCCTGCCGAAGGGTGTTAAGGCTAAACCGGCTAATTTAAAATGTTGCCTGGCAAAAGGTATCCCAATAATAGTGATACCGAAGAGTATTCCAAAAATCACATGTGTCAGGCATATCCAGATACCACCCAGCAGGATCCAGATTACATTCATCACTGTTGCCAGACAACCAGGCGTTTGTTCGATGTAGCGAACTTCCTTGCCAAAAGGCCAGAGAGCCAGTCCTGCTAACTTAAGTGTTTGTATACCAAACGGGATCCCAATAATTGAGATAATCAGTATTATACTTGTTATCAGGTATTCAAGAGCAATAAAAATACCGCCAAAAAGTAACCAGAGAATGTTGCCTAAGACTCTCATATTGTTAAAATAGGATAAACAGTTAACGAGACATAAAGTTAATAAAAGCCTTAATTATTGGATTTTTAATTCGTATATGTAGTTTTTTCTGAAATTATCAACAAATTATGATAATTATATTGGGTTGATCAGTATCCGTTGTTGCAATTAGTGGTGAAATATAAATTTATACTTCCATTTGTGTTAACAAATACACCTTCCGGGGGGAAAGGCATTGTCCATATGCAAACTTGTTCAAGGGCTGGCATAAAACCAATAAAAATATTTACCAGCTTAATGTTATTTGAAATATCCAGCTCGGTTAATTGGTTCCTGATGCACCATTAGGAATATTAAAGAATCATTATTAGATAGATCGAGATCGGTCAGTTGGTTTCGGGCACAATATATAAAAGGTATTAAAAAACCATCCCCTACTCAAACAAAGAGGATCTTACAGGGAGTCCATGAAATAGGTCGCGAATTGACTAAGGTCAGATTTTTACTTTAGGCTCGACAAATAACACAATGACAAACTAGAGACAAGTAAACTGCAGCTATTAGGGTTGAAAGATCAAGAGACATAAAAAATGAAAAGAGAAATATATCCTTCGACCCTGTAAGTTTATGAATTTTGTAACCAGGATGCTACAGTTTCCGGGCTCAATCCAGGCAGATCAAGCTTCTTTTTCTTTTTGTAGCCGTTGAGGTCATTAGCAAGCTTGCCGATCTTTTCAACAGCCTTAAGTGCGGCAACAGTCGTAAATCCAAGCGCCTTAATCGGTTCCACCCACTCCTTTGGAACTCCCAAAGAAATAAATGCCTCATCACTATCAACCGCCTCCTGTTTTTCCGGCTTCATTTGCGGAAAGAAGATCACATCCTGTATGGAGGGGGAGTTGGTCATGAACATGACCAGGCGGTCTATACCGATCCCCAGTCCGGCCGTAGGGGGCATGCCGTACTCCAGGGCATGGACGTAGTCCTCGTCGAACATCATGGCTTCCTCATCGCCCCGTTTGCCCAGCCGGATCTGGTCTTCAAAACGTTCCTTCTGGTCAATCGGATCATTCAGTTCTGAAAAGGCATTGCAGAGTTCCTTCCCGTTACAGATGGCTTCGAACCGCTCAACCAGTCCGGGTTTACACCTGTGTTTCTTAGCCAGGGGTGACATTTCTACAGGATAGTCAGTGATAAATGTGGGTTGTATCAGGTTCTCTTCTACTTTCTCTCCAAAGATCTCATCTATGATCTTTCCCTTACCCATGCTTTCATCGATCTCCACATTCAGATCACCTGCAATCCTTATCAGTTCTTCTTCCGATTTATTGCTGATATCCACTCCTGTGTATTCCTTGATGGCCTCATACATGGTATACCGTTTCCAGGGCCTTTTAAAATCTATCTGGTTGTCACCCACTGTTACAAGCGAATCGTTATACAGATCAAGGGCAACCTTTTCTATCATCTCCTCCACCAGTTCCATCATCCAGATGTAATCCTTATAAGCTACATATAATTCGACCTGGGTGAATTCAGGGTTGTGGTAGCGGTCCATCCCCTCGTTCCTGAAATCCTTGGCAAATTCAAAAACTCCCTTGTATCCTCCCACAATCAGCCTTTTCAGGTACAGCTCATCGGCAATACGCAGGTACAGTTTCTGATTAAGCTTGTTATGATGGGTGGTGAAAGGCCTGGCTGCAGCGCCCCCGTAGAGTGGTTGCAAAACAGGAGTTTCCACCTCGAGGTATTCTCTTTTATTAAGGAATGACCGTATTGAGCTGATGACCTGTGCCCTTTTAACAAAGGTCTGTCGAACTTCCGGATTGACGATAAGGTCAACATACCGCTGACGGTAACGCTGTTCGGGGTCGGTGAAGGCATCAAAGGTTTCACCATCTTTTTCCTTTACTACAGGCAGGGGGTGGAGAGATTTGGCCAGGAGGGTCATCTCATTTACATGGACCGTGGTTTCTCCCACCTGGGTTTTGAAAACAAATCCTTTTATCCCGATAATGTCTCCTATGTCCATGTGCCTTTTAAAAATGATGTTGTACAGGGTTTTGTCTTCACCCGGACATACATCGTCGCGGCGCAGGTAGATCTGGATCTTTCCTTTTTCATCCTGTAATTCGGCAAAGGAGGCATTTCCCATGATCCTGCGGCTCATGATACGCCCGGCCATGCTCACCTCCTGGTAATTGTTCTTTTCAGGATTATAATTATCTAATATCTCTTTACTCGTGGTATTGACCGGAAATGTGGCGGCAGGATAAGGTTCATAACCGAGCTTTCTTATTTCTTCAAGGGAGTTTCTCCTGATCTCTTCCTGTTCGCTTAATGATAACTGACTCATCGTGTTGGAATTTGAATGCAAAGATAATCATTCAGTGTTTGCCAGTGAGAATAATTTATTAAGAAAGCTGCTCGCAGCAGATTAGTCTTTTAATTGTACTTTTGTTCATATTAAAACAAGTTAAGAAATGCAACAGAGCAATTTTTCTTTCAGAAATATATACTTGATCATATTCACGTTTCTATTAAGCTTTTTTGCAGGCCCAATCTTTGCACAGGAAAGAATAGAAGGATTATCATATATCGACGGGAAGCCCATCTCTGTTGAGATAAATGATGGCAAAATCGCTGTAATCAGGAATATTGAAAAGCTATCGGATCAGGACAATCAATTTTATATTGCACCCGGACTGATAGACAGCCAGGTGAATGGTTTCCAGGGGGTTTCCTTCTCATTCGGTGGCGGGGAGCTGACCCGGGAAGGGGTGCAGAAGGCTACGGAAGCTCTCTGGAAGAACGGGGTAACCACCTATCTGCCGACCCTGACTACCAACAGCCATGATCTGCTGGTAAAGAATTTTTCAATCCTGGCAAAGGCCAGGCATGATGAATCCCTGCTGGGCTCCATCCCGGGGTTCCATCTTGAAGGGCCCTACATTTCCCCGGATGACGGATACCGCGGGGCACATTCAAAACAATATGTCCGCAAACCCGACTGGGATGAGTTTATGGAATTCTACCAAGCCTCTGAAGAAGGTATAGTAGTCGTTACAATAGCCCCGGAAACGGAAGGAGCACTGGATTTTATAAAAAAATGCACTGAAAAAGGGATTATAACGGCCCTTGGGCATCATAATGGTACCACAGAACTTATTGATCAGGCAGTTGAAAATGGAGCCAGGATATCAACACACCTGGGAAATGGTTGTGCCAACTCTATAAACCGGCATGTGAACCCGATCTGGCCCCAGCTGTCAAATGACGGACTGATGATCAGTATCATCTGTGATGGCTTCCACCTGAGGCCCGAAGAGATCAGGGTATTTTACAAGGTAAAAGGTCCTGAAAAGACCATCATTGTTTCAGATGTTACAAGTTATGCGGGACTTGCCCCGGGTATCTACAAGAATATCGATGGAGACGATATTGAACTCACCCAGGACGGGAAGATCCAGTACCCGGCTCAGAAGGTCCTTGCTGGCTCGGCCTCATCAATCAATAAAGGTGTTGGGCATATCATGAAAGTAACAGGCTGCAGCCTGGCCGAGGCCATTCGAATGGCCAGTACCAATCCTGCAGAATTATACGACCTGACGGACCGTGGAAAGATCGAAGCAGGTAAAAGAGCCGACCTGATACTTTTTACCATGGATGATTTCAAACTCATTGTAAAAAAAACAATTGTGGCGGGTAAGACCGTATTCGAGTCAGCAGAATAATTTGGTCCTGATATTTAACATATAGCACATTATGACACAGTTAATACGAGATTTCGAGGCGGACAAACTCCAGGTTAGAGTATATGAGGATGAGGCGGCGCTGGGTTCCGCTGCTGCCGATAATGTGGAACAGCTCCTGAAGGCTGCCGTTGCCGACAGGGGCTCGGCAAACATGATCCTTGCCACCGGCACATCACAATTTGCATTCCTCGAGGCTTTGCAGCAAAGAGATATAAACTGGTCAGCCATTACTGTATTCCACCTTGATGAATACAAGGGGCTCTCTCCGCGGCATCCGGCCAGTTTTCGCAGGTACCTGAGAGAGCGGATCCTGGATGCAGTAAAACCAGGGCATGTATACCTGATAAACGGTGATGCAGAAAACCTGGAAGAAGAATTAAAGGCCTATGAAAAACTTTTAAAGAGCCTTCCTGTTGATGTTGCCTGTATCGGCATAGGGGAAAACGGACATATTGCTTTCAACGATCCTCCTGTGGCTGATTTTAATGACCCGCGCCTGGTGAAGGTAGTAGAGCTGGATGAAGCCTGCAGGATGCAGCAATTGGGGGAAGGCTGGTTTCCCTCCTTTGACGATGTGCCGAAAGAAGCGGTTACCCTGACCATCCCAGCCATCATGAATAGCAAGGCTATAAGTTGTGTGGTGCCGGGAAACAGAAAAGCTCAGGCTGTTCAAAATACCGTAACCGGTGAGGTAAGTACTAACTGTCCGGCTTCCATACTGAGAACTCATTCAAACACCATCCTTTTCCTTGATCAGGAATCTGCATCTGATCTGTAATTTATTTTTTTGGACTAAATTTGTATGGGTATTTTAAGAAGGGGGGATCCGATGAACAGAGTCCGGTTTACAGATCTGGGAAGCATTAAATACAAGGAAGCATGGAACCTCCAGGAGGAGATATTCAATCAGGTCCTGTCCGAAAAAAAGCATGAGACCGGAATCCGGGAGCCTTCATCTTCACAGACCCTTATTTTCTGTGAACACCCGCATGTCTATACCCTTGGAAAGAACGGGAAATCCAACAACCTGCTCATTAATGATAAACTCCTGGAGAAGATAGGAGCTGAGTATTTTGAGATAGATCGAGGCGGGGATATTACCTATCATGGACCAGGACAACTGGTGGGCTACCCCATTTTTGACCTGGAATCGATGAACATACGTGTTAAAGAATATATAAAGCTTCTCGAAGAAGCAATCATTTCCGTACTCAAGGAATATGGCATTGATTCTGACAGGCTGGAGGGTGCCACAGGCGTATGGCTGGATCCTGATGATAAAAAACGGGCCAGGAAAATTTGTGCTATTGGTGTGAGGATCAGCAGGTATGTAACCATGCATGGATTTGCCCTGAATATAAATACCAATCTGGACTATTTTAAATACATCAATCCATGTGGTTTTAATGATAAAGATGTAACTTCGTTGCAGAAGGAAACCGGCAGTGCAATTAATATGACTTCTGTCAAGGAGCAACTGCAGATCCGGCTGTCAGACCTGTTCAATATAAGCTGGATCTGATATTTATCCCCGCCTACAATGGAAAAGAACTGGATCTTAAAAAGTCAGGAAGAGGAAGCAGCAGTAAGGCAACTGGCAGCTGACCTTAAGATAGAAGCAGTCCTGGCAAATCTGCTGATCCAGAGAAATGTCCGAACATATGAGGAGGCCGAGGCCTTTTTCCGGCCTGATCTGAAAGACCTCCATGATCCCTTCCTGATGAAGGATATGGAAGAAGCTGTCAGCAGGATAGAGTCAGCAATTAAAAATGGAGAAACCATCCTGGTATACGGAGATTATGATGTTGACGGCACTACCTCGGTAGCACTGATATATTCTTTTTTCAAGAGATTCCATGAAAGGATTGATTTCTATATTCCTGACAGGTATTCTGAAGGGTATGGCATTTCAACGGCGGGAATTGATCATGCCCGTGAAAAGGGATATTCCCTTATTATTGCCCTTGACTGCGGGATCAAGGCCGTTGAAAAAGTAAAATATGCTAAAGACAGCGGGATAGATTTTATTATTTGCGATCATCATACACCGGGGGATATGATCCCCGGGGCTGTAGCTGTTCTCGATCCTAAAAGGGCTGATTGTAAATATCCCTACAAGGAATTATCGGGTTGCGGGGTGGGCTTTAAGCTGATACAGGCTTATGCCATGAGGAATAATATTCCTTTTGAGGAAATTATAAGTTGCCTTGACCTTGTGGCCGTCAGCGTTGCATCGGATATAGTGTCAATTACGGGTGAAAACAGGATTCTGACCTATTACGGCCTGAAACAGTTGAACGATGATCCCAGGACAGGCCTGAAAATAATTATTGATCTGTCGGGCATACGTGATAAGGTGATCAACGTCGATGATATAGTATATAAAATAGGGCCGCGGATCAATGCGGCAGGAAGGATAGAATCGGGTAACTCTGCTGTTAATCTTCTCATTGCCAGCAATCTGAAGGAAGGAAAAATAATCGGGGAAAGGGTGAACAATTATAACGTAACCCGAAGGAACATTGATACAAATATCACTCAGGAAGCACTGGATATGATCAATAATGATCCGGAGCAAAAAAAGTTGAAGACGACAGTCCTCTTTAACCCTGACTGGCACAAGGGTGTTATCGGGATAGTGGCTTCCAGGTTGATCGATACCTTTTACCGTCCGACTGTGGTACTGACTGAATCAAACGGACTGGCCACCGGCTCAGCCAGGTCGGTATACGGATTCGATCTGTACCAGGCCATTGATTCATGCAGTGATCTGCTGGAGAATTTTGGTGGGCACAAATATGCAGCCGGACTCACGCTGAAGGTGGATAATATTCCGAAATTCAGGAAGCGCTTCGAAAGCTTTGTGGAAGAAACCATAGACGCTGATCAGCTGATACCTATCGTTGAGATAGATACCGAGATAAACCTCAGTGACATTACCCCGAAATTCTTCCGCATCCTGAAGCAATTCCAGCCTTTTGGTCCCGATAACATGGCCCCGGTTTTCCTTACTGAAAATGTTGTAGATAACGGTACGGGAAAAACTGTCGGCAACAACGGAGATCACCTGAAACTTAACCTCGTACAGGAAGAAGACCCCTACAGGATCTATCCTGCTATAGCTTTCCAGCAGGGTGACCGGTATTCCGGGATCACCAACGGTAATGCATTTGATATCTGCTTCACCATAGAAGAGAATGAGTTTATGGGGAAGACAAACCTCCAGTTGAATATCCGGGATATAAAGTTTGACTGATAGTAAAGGCCTGTTTTCATCAATGCATCACCCTGCCTGGAAAATCATTTTCCGGAATAGTGTTTTTTCAACATTTTCAAAAACAGTGAAAATAGCATATTTGAACCATCCATTTTAAGTGATTTATTCCTTGGCAGCAACAGTCAGGCCTGGCTGTATTTTTATATCCGCAGGCGCAGCTGGAAGTTGATCTCCGATTTATGCTTCCCTTCAATTTCATCCAATCCGGACCCTATAGTTTGTGCGTTCGGATAGTAAGTATCAGACAGTTTCAGCCAGAGGTCAATATGCTCCGAAAGGGAATATTTGGCATTCAGGTATGTCCTGATTCCTTTACCGTGGAAAGAGGGAACTCGCATGGCATAGAGCACATCATGTTCATATAGATAGATCCTGGAATCATATCCTTCAGTATCAAACATACAGTACCTGAAAGTAAATGACATCCTTGCGCTTTCGGGCCGGTACAGGATGTCATGATACAGGAGGTAGCCGGACTGCCTCATGTCCTGTTTTTCATATAGTGTCAATTCCAGCCTGTCCTGGAAAATGATCTCCTTGGTCAGTGAATAGGAAAAATGCATCCTAAGCCGGTCCAGGTGCTCCCTTACCACATCATCAATGCCCGGCGATTCCAGGCGGGTATTTTCCGGTTTTGAATCCCTTTTATACCGGAAATAGGCAGAAAAATCATCTGTAAACCGGTATTCGGCCTGCAGCAACAGATCGTAACCGGAACCTGATACGGTGTTCACATACCGGGTGAGCCAGGGGAAGCTGTATGAATCAAGCGATCCGGTAAAGGTCCATTTGGGAAAGGGATCCAGAACGGCCCCGACATACAGTCCGTGTTCATTGCTGTTGGTTGAGGATTCCCTGAAGGCATTCCCGTAAAGGGCATAGTAATCCGGCTGGTATAGCCTGTGGATGACGGACAAGGATAATTCCGGAGATAGGGACATGCTGGCCCCGTTAAGCATAGCCAGTGAATGCCTGTCATTCATCCCTGCTTCACCAAACAGGATGATCTTTTTCCACCCAAGCTGGTAATCAAGCCCTGTATTGAAACCGTTTGCCCCGGAAAAATAACTGGATGATTGTACCGGATCAGGATTTTTCCGTTCTCCGTCGAAATGGTAATTCATAAAGGAAAATCCTATCCTGCCATTAGAGAGCCTGCGTGAAAAGTGTGCGCCGGCGATGGTTTCACGAATGGACTTTTCATCTTCGATCTCCCTGGGCAGGGCATGCAGGCCACTTGTCTGGAAGGAGGAAAATTCAGTTAGTTCTTCATCGCTGCTATCTGCGGCGATGATATTGGCATCGACCTTTTTATATGAAAGGAAAGTAGTCAGGTCAAAACTGCCAAGTTCTACAGTACTGCTGATCCCGCGCAGGAACCGGTTCTCATCCACGGAACTGTACCTGCGGATATCCTGGTTCTTCTTTCGCACATTCAATACATCCGGAGACTTGCCAAAAGAGAGTCCCGACCAGATATTCAAACCCTGTCCCATCCCCACCTGGTAGTCCCCCAGCACCAGCCTCTTAATTTTCCAGACATCATCCACCTGGAGGTAGGCGGAGTAAAAATCAAATCCATGCCTGTTGCTGCCCCTGAAGAATTCCTCGCCTGCATCTTTCTCGGCTGTCACACCGGCGTATATCTTTTTCCCGGATGTGAAGGAATAACGGGTGTAGAGTTTCACCGGGCTCCCTGTATAGCGTGAGTTGGGACTGGCTGCAAGCAGGCTGTCATCTATTTCGGCATATCCCTTTCTCTTCTGGAGTACGGCAGTACTTCTCAACAATAGCTGGTGGTGATTTTTCGGTCTTGCCTGTCCGGATGGCATTTCACGTATCCCGCTCTGTTCCTGGTCGAGGGAGATGAGAGGCGAGATCAGTTCAGCGAGTCCGGGAGTAAATCCATCCACATTTGACAGTTCATTCATTGACAGGAGATTCCCGTTGGATTCTATGTAATCCAACAGGTTCACAATCTGTGAATGGGTAAGGAGATACAGCTTTTCAAGATCTTCATAGCTGGCCGTATTCAATACCAGGGGATTTTCCATATAATAAAGGAGGTCATTGAAGAGGGTAATGTAGTCAATGTCCTCCTCTTCTGTGACTATTTCCCCGAGAAGGTCTTCAACAAGTTC
>CAZILN010000276.1:0-24107 GCA_964540005.1 uncultured Bacteroidaceae bacterium
GTTATTATTTTATCAAAAGAAAGGTGAACCGTATCCTTTGAAGGAACAATGATGTATGATCCTTTGTCATTGGCATAATCAATGTCCATGGCAATAAGCCCGGCCTCAGAAAATGAATGGCAGTTGGCACAAACAGGGATATTGTCCAGAACCTTCTTAGGTTTTCCGCCTTCAATATGGCCTGTATACCATTCTATCTCATCTACATGATAGATTGCATACCCGAATGGAAGAGGCACAGCCCTGTAGAATATTGAAGCCCCCACCGAATCAGTTGAAAATGAAAATGAAATACTGCCCGATGACCAGTCATAGCGAAAGCCGGTCCTGTGCTCTCCAATAATCGTAAAGAGAACGGGGCTGGTTGCTGATTCGGCCTTGATATTCTGCCAGATCGCAGAATCGGGTCTCCACACTGCCGATTCCGTGGTTTCACGATACAACTCTTCTCCATTTTGAGTCGTGAGACGGATATGCCATTTTGCCACTGAATCCAGGGAATCATTCCAATGGAATTGAGGGGATGGAAATTCGGGGGGGAAAATGGCACCTTCTCCGGGATACTCAATAGTCAGACCTGACAGCGGGAATTGACCTTTGTAAACGGCTTCGAACTTATCGTCAACTTTCTCGTTTCTGCAAGCGCATGTAAATAAAAATATGAGTGCAATGATCCATGAACCTGTTAAATGATAGTAAGTCTGAAAGCCCTGGGTTGAAGTTTTTTTTGGCATGGACTATTTACATTTTACCTATAAAGCCGTCATATACAATCGTCTCCATCTGTGAGTATATTTGGTGAGGAAAAAACAATCAATCAGTCTTTGATGAAAAATGAAATTGAGAATATATATGCATCTGAAATTGTAGCCTTCTTTGGAAATGTAGCCAAAACAAGATACTTGCCATTATAAATTTAGAAAAAAATGGCTTATGTCAATCAAACATTTCCCCTTTTGTTTATAGAATTTATCTGCAGCAGATGATGATTAAAAGGAAAAACTATTAATGCAAAAAACCGGACATTATTTAAGTATAAGTTAAATCCGACACTGTATGATTTTAGTGTACGTCTACATTTTCATGGAGGGCTACGCAATCATACCTGTACTTCAAACTCTTCTTCTAATTCATATTTGACTTTTCCCAATAGTGTCTTTCGTTCTGCTTTTTTATCGAATGAGCTTTTCACCAATTCTTCAAGTTCTATTCGGTCGTTTTCTGATAGTATTGGTATCTTTATTTTCAGAACATGAGCAGTGCGAAGGTGAGGGATAGTGGAGGCAATTACCGTTCTTTTGTTAGCTTGATAAATTCCAATTTCTGGAATAGTTAGGCATAAGAATATATAAGCGGCATTCAATTCCGCATCCTTCTTCTTTCTAAGGATTGAAAAGCCCGATGAAATGATGACTTTGTCAGATTCTGTTATCACTGATTCTTTCGACATCTTTCGCTAAAAGTTCAACCCATGTTCAAACTTGGCATAAAAAAAGAGGTTGGAAATAAATTCTAACCTCTTGATTATCAGATGTCGGGGTGGAGTGATTCGAACACTCGACCCCCTGCTCCCAAAGCAGGTGCGCTAACCGGGCTGCGCTACACCCCGAATGTTGTGTGTGCGTGTTGTGCAAGAAAAAGAGAGTGTGGGATCAGTGTGATGCGATTGCCGTAAAGCGATACGCGATCCCACACTCTTGAGAGTCTTCACTGATTATAACTCCTGTACATTCCAAGCAGCATCTTCGATGCCTGTTCATATTTATCATACAACTCCTGGTATTTCTCCTGTGTAATCTGTCCCAGGTCAAATACCTGCTGCAATATAGCAACCGATTCGAATATAGCTCCTCTTGAAATGGTTAAAAAATGTTTTTTATCCGTATTTTCTATTCTGCCTGTTCCCTCCACCAGGCTAAGTATTGCACTCTGGCTTGCCGTCTTCCACTGTTCTTTTATATATGACTCGATGACCTTATCTTCACTTAACAAGCTATAGACCATTTGGTTGAGATCTCTCAGAACCTTATATATATCGAGCCTTTCGAAGTCGAACATTTGTTTTTCTTCCTGGTTCCAAAAACGGGATTGCTTCGCGATCCCCGTCTGGGTGTTCCTGCAAAGTTTTTAAATCCCTGCGGGAAATTACTCTTTTTTCCAGCTGATCCTCATTCAAGCAAGCTTGATTCGGTTCAGCTAAAAAAAACAGTAGCTCATTTCATTCGCTTTAAAAACTAGCGGAGAGGGGGGGATTCGAACCCCCGGTACCAGTTTCCCAGTACGCCGGTTTAGCAAACCGGTGGATTAAGCCACTCTCCCACCTCTCCGAATGACTTTTTGCCTGTTTTTCAGGCAGCACAAAAGTAAAAAAAAAATAATACAGGATGTGCAAAAAATGACAAAATAGAGCGTCCGATACAGGTTGACAATTATTAAAACTGTTTGGGAAAAAAATGTAATCTCCATTAAATTGTATAAATTTCCGTCAATAATATGACTACCACTAATGAAAAGAAGACAATTTATTGAAACCGTATCAAAAGCCGGGATATTAAGCGCTGTTGCTCCAGGAATTCCAGGTAATATTCATTTTCCCTCATCTATTGAGGAACCACATTTCTGCATCTTCTCGAAACACCTGCAATGGCTGGATTACCATGAAATGGCTGTATTGGCCAAAGAGCTTGGATTTACAGGGATTGATCTTACCGTAAGGCCCTCGGGACATGTCGAGCCTGAGAAGGCTGAACGGGATCTTCCCAGGGCAGTTGAGGCGGTCAGGGCGGTTGGACTGGAAGTCCCGATGATCACCACTAACATCCTTGATCCCGATGATCAGCTGTCCGAAAAAGTTCTCAGCACTGCCGGGAAGCTGGGGATAAAGACATACCGTACCGGATGGTGGAGATATGGACAGGGCACAGCTGTTAAGGAGGTATTGAAAACGGGTAATGAGAAATTACGAAGGCTTCAGGATCTGAATGCAACATATAACATACGCGGAGGGTACCAGAACCACGCCGGAAGTTATGCAGGCTCATCCTTGTGGGACCTGATGATCCTCCTTGACGGGATAGATCCCCGCTGGATGGGCGTGCAATTCGACATAAGGCATGCTATTGTTGAGGGCCCTGATTCCTGGCCCTTTGCCCTGGAGCAGCTTGCACCCTGGGTGAACAGCCTGGATATAAAGGATTTCACCTGGCAACAGGAGGAGGATGGTGTAAAATTGATCAATGTACCCCTGGGTAAGGGTATTGTGAATTTTGACCTGTATTTCAATGAGATCAGGCGGCTGGGTATTGAGGCCGATTATTCCCTCCACCTCGAATATCCCCTGGGCGGAGCCGACCACGGAAACAGGGAAATAAGCATTACACCGGAAGATTTTAAAAAACAGGTTCTGCTGGATATAGATTTTTTCAAGGAATATACAGATATTTGAACCCTGTTTGTATCTGCATCAGCAATTAACCAGAATAATCAATATTGTTATGAAAATTATATCGCTAGACCAGGTGGAAAAAAATGAAGTGCATATGGAAGGAGCTGAAAGGGCCTGGAAACAGGTTCCCCTTTCGCGCGAGGACGGTGCCCCGGTATATTCCTACAGGGTATTCACCGTTGAAGCGGGTGGATATACGCCCTACCACCAGCATCCCTACGAGCACATGAACTACATCATAGAAGGTGAAGGTGCATTAGTGAATGAAGCAGGGAAAGAAACACCGCTTAAGGCCGGTGATTTTGCGCTCGTCTATCCGGACGAGAAACACCAGTACCGCAACAAGGGAGACATACCCTTTAAGATGATCTGCGGGGTGCCAAAGGAGTTTGAGTGAGAGGAGGTATTATTCATCACCGTAGTGACCGATGGTAATTCGCCTTGACCATTTTCCAGATTGGTGAAAAATTTGCTATTATTGTGAATGCCCCAACTGAAAATTCTGTTTCGCCGGCTTGGATGTGACTGGCTCCTAACCCTTTTTACCATCTCCGGGCTTGTGGCAGGCATCAGTACTTTCCTGATATTGTTCATCCATGTAATGAACGAGCGCCAGTTTGACAGGCATTTCCCGAAATATGAAAACATCTACCGCGTACTCTCTACACCGGCTCATATAGACCAGGCCCCATGGGCCAGGAGCCTGGGACTCATCCACCAAGCAGCCACTAACATACCCGGAATTGAACTGGCCACACAGTTTACCCATTGTGACGGTGGCCGGATCAGGATCGGGGAGCGCACAATGGAGCAGGATCATATCATGTCGGTGGATGAAGCATTCATCCAGATGTTCGGTGTGGAAAGCAAGCTGGGGAATCTGAGGGATCTGGAAAAACCCAATACCGTTTTCATTTCCGAGGATTTTGCACAGAAGTATTTCGGAGACCAGGATCCGGTGGGACAGCAGATCCATATCGAAGCCCTGCAGTATGTAAGGGACCTAGGGCCTTATGAAATAAGGGGAATTGCGAGAAATACGAATCCCAGGACACATTTCAGGTATGAACTTCTGATCTCTCAGAAAGGAGGGCTGCAGGAGCGCTATGAGAGCCTGGCTGGGCGCAAGATACATTGGACTTACAACTATTACAGATTAAGCGAAGGAATGGATCCGGCCTTAGTCGCCGGGCAGCTAAAAGCCTTCTATGACAGAAGTAGCCTGAAACCTGCTCCTGGACCCCAGGAATACATTTTCAGGCTCTTCCCTTTGGAGGATATCCACCTCATGTCCGATTGCAGGTTTGAGCTCAGGGAAAGGACCAGCAGACTCAATGTCCCGCTTTTCATGCTTATTTCTATCGTGATCTTGCTGGTGACCCTGCTCAATTTCACCAATCTCAGCATGGCCAAAATCCTGAAGCGTTCCAGGGAGTTCGGGTTGAAGAAGACCCTGGGTTCGGGAAATTCCAGGCTGGTAAGGCAGGTACTGGGAGAAGTATTCCTGGTGTGCAGTGTATCGATCATCATTTCCCTGACCCTGATTGAACTGTTCCGTCCAGCGCTGAATCGTATGTTCGCCATTGAGTTCGATATTTACTATCATGATTCCATGGTGCTTATCAGCTTGTTGCTTGTATTAGTGTCTTGCCTGGCACTGAGCGTATTGTTTGTCACAGGCTTTCTCCTCTCCAGGAACAGCACCATAGATATCCTGTCCGAGAAGGTTAATTTTTCCGGGAGCGTGATCATGCGGATCCTTTTGATGCTACAGGTGGCTATCATAATGATGTTGATTACAGGTACCCTTGTGGTCAACAAACAAGTTCACTTCATGCTTGACAAGCCCCTGGGATTCAATGAAGAGCAGGTTGTTGTGCTTCATGTCAAAGACCTGTCAAAGGATCCCATGGTATTTGTCAGGGCGCTTGAAGCTCAAAACCCTGTGGCCTCGGTGGGAATGACTGCACAACATTTTGGGTATCCGGCTCAGGCCCTATACCTGGAAAATCTTGGACTGGAAGGCACAGCTGAGTTTGTTTTTGCCAATTATTCCTACCTGCAAACCATGGGTATTCATCTCCTTCACAACTGGATTCCTCCTAATGCGGATACCGTGCAGGGGATGGTTGTGAATGAGCACCTTTATAGGCGCCTGATGGAACGGCACGGGAGCATGGAGGCCCTGCAAACCTTTCAATCTACTCAGCCCCTGGAAGAGGGGCAACAACCAATTAATTTCGTGGGTGTGGCGGCAGATTTTAACTACAGCTCGGCCCACGAAACCGTTGGTGACTTTGCCTTCTGGCTGGATGAATCGGCCAACCGGGCACGTTTCACCCACATCCGGCTAAAGCCGGGCAATCTGCACGATGCCATGGAGACCATCAGGAACATCTGGGGGGAGCATTATCCCGAGCAGGAACTCAGCTATTTCTTCCTGGATGAGAAAATTGCCAGCCAGTATGCATCAGAAATATTGCTTCAGAAGGTTCTGCTTGCATTCTCCATAACCGGAATCATCATCTGCCTCCTGGGCATGGGCGCGATGGCCCTGTTCATTGCCCGGCAACGTACCAGGGAAATTGGTATCAGGAAGGTGAATGGTGCTGGCATCGCCTGGATTCTTGTTTTGCTCAGCAAGGATTTCGTAAAATGGATTCTGCTGGCCTTTGTTCCGGCAATTCCGCTCATCTACTATGCTATGAGAAAGTGGCTTGAGAATTTTGCTTATCGAACTACCCTCAGTTGGTGGATCTTCGCCCTAGCTGCAATTATTATCCTGGTCATCACCTTGTTCACAGTATCCCTCCAGTCTTATCGTAGCGCCTCCAGAAATCCGGTGGAGGCACTCAGGCATGATTAAATATTACAGGGAAAATTTATGTTTAATATGAACTACATCATCGAAGATGGAGATGCTTTTTGAATGAAGCAGGGGAAGAAACACTGCTTAAGGCCGGTGATTTTGCACTGGTGGATCCCAGTGAAAAACACCAGTACCGGAATAAGGACGATAAGCCTTTTAAGATGATCTGCGGGGTGCCGAAGGAGTTTGAGTGAATGAATTGAGACCAGGTTATTTAAATTCATGTAGGAATTCTTTTAAGGGGATGTGTTGAATTCCTTCGTAACTGGCACCAGAATAGTCATCCATAGTAATTACATATTTGGGGAAATTATCTTTTATCGCCAGAAGGTTCCCAAATTCCCTTTCTTTTGTATGATCCTCAAGAATTCTTAAGGCAACCTGGAAATAGATTTTCTCGCCATTGCGTTCTGCAATGAAATCCACCTCCCGATTGTCTTGTTTTCCGATTAACAGGGAATACCCGATGGTCTTTAAGTGCAGATAAACGACATTTTCGATGATCTTACCCATGTCAAAAGGTGAAAACCCAGCGATAGCATTACGAATACCAATATCATTGAAATAGAATTTTTCCCCAACATCAAATACTTTTTTACCCTGAATGTCTGATCTTCTGACGCTTGAGATCAACATGGCAGTTTTCAGGTGATCAAGGTAGTTGAGAACTGCATTTATTGAAATAGGTATTTGTTGTGATTTTAGGAACTTCACAATATTCCTGGCTGATATCATATTTCCTGTTTCATTGGCCAGGTATCTGATAAGACGTACAAGAAAATCAACATTCCTCACCTGGAAGCGTGAGACTACATCCCGAAACAGAATGGATTGATTGATATTTTTAAGATAGTCAAATACAATATCATCATATAATTCCAGGTGAATGAGGTAAGGGAGTCCCCCAAATCTAAGGTATTTATCAACGCTTTCACTGGAATGGGTAAGATTATGGAAATGAATGAATTCATTGTAATTAAGGGCATGTACAGGGATTTCTATATATCTTCCCCCAAGATAAGTACCAATTTCGCCAGATAGTAAGTGAGCATTGCTTCCTGTACAGTAAATATCATAGCCCCCTTCCGCCAACAAGCTTCTTAAAGCTTTTTCAAATTCGGGGATCACCTGTACCTCATCTATCAATACAAAATTCAGTTGCCCTGTTTTAGACTTTGATTTCACAAAATCATATAGATGCTTTTGTTGTGTAATTGACTCGAATTCATTCAGTTCCAGATTGATGTAAATGATGTTTGCATTTGAGAACTGGTCTTTGATACAATCAATAGTCTGAAACAACAGGTAACTTTTACCAACCCTTCGTTGTCCAATTAGTACCTTAATTATCTCTTTGCCTATGTATTTCTCAATACGTTTTCTATATAGCTCCCGGGATATATAAGCTTGCATATTATTTTATATATGACAGATATACAAATCTACATATAAATGTCATTTATAACAAACATAATGTAGTAATTTTATCCATTTGTCACATATATGATTTTAAAATGTAAAGCTATAGTGCACATGAACTATGTGATCAAGGGAACCGGAGCACTGGTGAATGAAAAAGGGGAGGAGACTCTTTTAAAAGCCGGTGATTTTGCGCTCGTCTATCCGGACGAGAAACACCAGTACCGCAACAAGGGAGACATACCCTTTAAGATGATCTGCGGGGTGCCGAAGGAGTTTGAGTAAAGCAAGCCATGACAATTGTCACGTCATTCAAAACCAAGCGTATTAGTAGGATTTCGAAGAGCTGCCCTTATAGCCTGGAATGAAATTGTAAGCAGTGCGATGAAAATAGTTAGAGTCAGTGATGCCACGAACGGCATTACCGTCAGGTCGATCCTGTAGGCAAAGTCATTCAACCAGTTTCGAGAAAAAAACCATGCCGCAGGCCAGGCGATCATTACGGAGATTCCAATTAGCAACATGATTTCCCGGAACAGGAGTCTGACAATGCCGGATGAGCTGGATCCCAGGGCTTTTCGAATGGCGATCTCCCTGGCCCGCTTCTCAGTTGAAAATGATGTAAGTCCCAGCAGACCCAGGCAGGCAATCAGGATGGCAAAAACTGAAAAGGCCATGAATATGAACCTGGTTCTTTTCTCCTGCTGATAATGTTGTTCAAAATCATCATCAAGGAAAAAATAGCGGAGGGGTTGACCGGAAGTGAATCGCTCCCATATTTCTTCGATGTTGCTCAGTACTTTATTGTAGTTTTGTGATTCAAGGCGGATGCTCAGGTAGGGAATCCAATTCCAGTCATCGCTCCGGATTCTCATCATATAAGGCAGGACCTTCGTTTGAAGCGCCTGTATATGTATATCCTTCATTACTCCGATCACAGGTAACAGGATCCTGTTTCCCTGATCCGGTTTAATAAAATTGCATGTGAGGGGATCCTGGATATTGAAATCGCGTACTGCTGTTTCACTGATCACTATGCCCTCATTATCGGAGGTAAACTCATTACTGTGAAACCTGCCCCTGGTGATTTCTAAACCGTATGTCTCCGGGTAATCGAAATCTACATAATTAAGATGCAGTAAATAGATTTGGTCCTCTGGTCTGCCCACCATCATATAACCGGTGTATTCATTAGAATGACCGGGCACCATCGTTGAGGAGGTGGAGGATTTGACACCGGGGATCTTAGCTATCTCCTGCTTAAAGGTTTCAATGCGATCCTTCCCTATCTCGTTAAACCGCTCAAGGACAACGATCTGGTCACTGTCAAATCCCAAATCCTTATGAAGCAAATAACTTAATTGTTTCGTAATTACAAGGGTACAGAGGATGATAAAAATGGAGAGTCCAAACTGTACAATGACAAGCAGGCGTCTTAGCAAACCGCTTCCGGTTCCTGACGTCAGCTTTCCGCTGAGGACCGATACGGGCTTTAGCGAGGCAAGGAAGAATGCCGGGTAACTGCCCGCCATCAGTCCGACGATCAGGGAAAACAACATTAATCCGGGAATAGTGTACCATTCCGAGAAGTAATTAATCGAAAGATTCAGTTGGGTTATCTTATTGAATTCCGGAAGAAGCAGCTCAACTGCAAACATGGCGATCAGCATACCTATGAGAACCATGAAAAATGACTCCACGAGAAACTGCCTTACCAGCAATCCCTTTCCGGAACCCGCCACCTTTCTCAACCCCACTTCCCGTGCCCGTGCGGCAGACCTGGCCGTCGAGAGGTTCATGAAATTGATGCATGCCATGGATACGATAAAAATCGCAACCAAGCTGAAGACATGGATGAATTTTTTATCGCTGGATGGTTGCATGTCATCCTGGATATCCGGGTTAAGATGAATCTCCTTCAGGGGCTGTGCACGAAAGTTGAAGTAATTGCCGGCACGCTCCCAATCCTCAAACGAAACCGAGAGTGCCTGATGAAGCTCCGGGCCCACGTGTTCAGTTGTAATGGCATCCATTTTGGCTTCAAGTTCGTCCAATCGGGTACCCTCGCGGACCTGAAGGTAGGCATGGATGTTACAGCCGGTCCACTGTGTTTCCTCGACCCTGTGGTGGCTCTGGAAGTCCACTACAAAATCGCCATGAATATGGCTGTTTTCGGGCATGTCCTTCATAATCCCTGTAATGGTATAAACCACCGAATCCCCGAAGACTTCCAGGAATTGTCCCAGGGGATTTTCATTTCCAAAATACCTCTTTGCGGTAGATTGGGAAATCACCATGGATCTAGGCTCTTTCAATACCTGGGATGGATCGCCATACATAAGTTGAAAAGAAAATATTTCAAAAAAACTTGAATCGGCCCATAAAAAATTGTTTTCCAAATAGCTTTTGCCCCCGCGTCGTATCAATACGTTTTGCGAGCGATCAAGACGGGTAAAGTTGACGACCTCGGGGATCTTTTCATTGAAAACTGGAGCACTGGCAACCGCGGTGATCGGGCCTTTGAATTCAGTATCAGCCATTCTGCCTTCGGTATATATCCGGTAAATGTTATCGGCATTTGTATGGTACCGGTCATAGCTTTTCTCGTACAATACGAAAAGAAGGATCAGAATACTTGAGGCAAGACCTATGGCCAGACCCAGGATATTGATCATACTATATCCCTTCTGCCGCCAAATGTTGCGGAATGCAACTTTAATATAATTCCGGAACATTGTTCTGTTAGACTAAGTGAGAATACATTAATAAGACGATTGAACTTATCAGATATTACACGTAGAAAATCCTACTAGTTCTGCAGCCTTATTCATCTACAAATTCAGCCCCCCGACAAAAGAATACCCTCAGATCATTAGCCTACCGGAATCAGGAATTATAGTGCACATGAACTACATCATTGAAGGCCAGGGTGCCCTGGTAAATGAAAATGGTGAAGAAACCCCTCTCAAAGCAGGCGACTTTGCACTGGTCAATCCCGATGAAAAGCACCAGTACCGCAACAAGGGGGATAAACCCTTCAAGATGATCTGCGGGGTGCCGAAGGAGTTTGAGTGAAGAATGACAGATCAGCTAACTGAGCTCATGATAATGGCTCTAAAGAATAATAGGGCCACGGAGAGGATTATAAATTGAGTAATCCTTCAATGCAATACGTCCTTTTTCTTCAATCCCACAAGCGACTATTGAGATGACATCATTTTTGAACAGTGGAGCAACCTTTTTGAAATTTAATTTTGCAGGATTGGGTCGTTCGCTATGTTTTGCTTCCACCAGGAAGACTTCTCCCTTCTTCTCAATAATGAAGTCAATTTCGACTCCATTGGTATCCCTGAAGTAGAAAATATCTTTTCCTGCAACAAATCCTTCTTTCAAATAATCTGATAAAACGAAGTTCTCCCAGATGTTCCCCAGGTGAATTGATTTCTCCAGCACTCCAGGCGAATCAATATTAAGCAAAGCACATACCAATCCATTGTCACAGAAGTAGAGTTTAGGAGCCTTAATTAATCGTTTTCCCAGATTATTGTAATAAGGAGGTAACAAAATGACCAATCCTGACACCTCCAGAGCATTCACCCATGCTTTTATTGTATTGACCGCTACACCAATCTCTTTTGATATCTCTGAATAGTTCAGCAATTGTCCAACTCTTATGGCCAGCAAGGATAGAAAGCGCCTGAAATCTCTCAGGTTGGTAACATTGAGAATTTGCTTCAGGTCTCTTTCAAGATATGTCTGTATATAATCTTCAAAGAATTCTTTCGCATCCAGATTCTCGGCCCAGAGTTTCGGGAATCCTCCTTTCCACAATAAGTCCTTTTTGTTCTTCATTATGCTTGTTCTGTTTAGTTCTCTTGCGCTTAGAGTGCCAAGGTTCAAAATTCTTACTCTTCCGGCAAGGGACTCGCTGACATGATGCATTAATAAGAACTGCTGGCTTCCAGTTAAAATCCATTTCCCTTTGTTATTTCGGTTTTCATCGACCGCTATTTTTAAATCACGAAAAAGGGATGGCGCATATTGGATCTCATCAATAATCACCTGTTTTTTGAATCGATTTAGAAACGAAGTTGGATTTTCTTCTGCTTCCTCTGCAAGGAGAATCCTGTCCAGCGTAACATATTCAGCATCTGAAAAGAGCCGTTGTAACAATGAGCTTTTCCCTGCTTGTCTGACTCCCGTCAGTAATACCACAGGTCTCG
The DNA here is from genome assembly GCA_964540005.1 of uncultured Bacteroidaceae bacterium. Lineage (GTDB taxonomy): Bacteria > Bacteroidota > Bacteroidia > Bacteroidales > SM23-62 > CAZILN01. Next base: position 11,957 of record CAZILN010000276.1, read on the forward strand.
TTTTAACTGCTTCTTTTATTTTGTCTGAATAATCGCGCTCTATCCACATCGATGTTCAGATTTAATTCTATTTGAACAAATATAATCTATTTGCAATAGAATTGCAAAATAACATAATATGGATTGCAAAATATACTAACTTCTATAAATGAAATAAAGTGCCAATGAATTATATTATTGAGGGTGACAAGCCATTTAAAATGATCTGCGGGGTGCCAAAGGAGTTTGAATGATTATTACTCTGAATCAGAAGATGCAATTTAGTTCTTCAGATTTCATGCTATCCTTCATATCGTCCCTTCAGCGATCACCATGTTCCCATTCCTGAACAATGCGGCAGTCTTGTTCAGTTCTTAGGTAAAAGCCAGAACAAAACTGATTTTGTAAGGATATTGGGACTTTTTTATTAAATTGAGGCTAAAAATCAGGACATGAGAAACATAAGTATAATATTTCTTACTCTGGCAATGCTTGGTTGCAGTGGTCGAACCAAAGAACATAATTCGCAAAAATTGAATACCGCACAGGATCCAGCCACACCAGCCTGGTCTCTGAAAGAACAATGGAAAAGTGATACCCTGATGCGAACCTGCGAATCAGTTCTATACGATGAAGAGAGCAATCAACTTTATGTTTCATGTATAAACGGGTCTCCATGGGAAAAGGATGGCAAGGGTTTCATTGCTCTGCTGAACATGGACGGCAGTATTAAATCTGAGCACTGGGTTTCCGGACTGGATGCCCCTAAAGGAATGGGGCTCCATGATGGTCAGCTATATGTGGCAGACATTGACCAGATCGTGGTGATTGATATTGTACAAGCAGAAATCAAAAAGAAGATCATGGTTCCGGATGCAGCCCAGCTCAATGATATAGACATCGACGGGAACGGGAAAGTCTTCTTTACCGATTCAGAAACTGGTTGGATCTGGACGATGGAGAACGGCAAACCTGAACAGTGGATCGAGGGGAACTTCGAACGCCCAAACGGCCTGTATGTTGAAAAAGACAGAGTATTACTCGCTTCATCAGGAAGCCAGGACCTGACAATCATCAGCCTGAGGGATGGATCTCAGACAATCGCGGCCACGGAGATCGGTCGTGGTGATGGTGTTGAATTTACAGGGAAAGAAGGACATTATCTGGTAACAAGTTGGGATGGGGAGATCTTTTTAGTGTTGCCTGGACTCAGTAAGTTATCCCTCCTGGCAACTTCCGACCAGGGTATCAACACCGCTGATATAGGGTTTAATTTGGCCGACCAAACAGTTTATGTCCCCACCTTCTTTGATAACCGGGTAGTGGCCTACAAACTAATTGAATCAGAATAGTAAACATCTATCAAGATTTCCTGAAATGGACAATTTGCCATAGTGGCAAAGAATCTTCCCTGAAAGCAGGCAAATTCGCCCTGATAGAATCGAACGGTGTATGGATGCATGCTTCTGTGAACGAATTGATGCAAAGATTTTAGTGAGCCTTGTTTTCCTGATTTGACCTCAATGGGAATGACATATTTTCCATGCTGGCAGACCATATTCACTTCCGCACTGCTGTCTTTCTCTTCCCATACCCAAAAATGGGGTTTATACGATGAATCGTCATGCAGGGAGATCAATTCCCGGGCCACTAAATGCTGAATTATTTTTCCCCGATAGAAATCATTCAGATCTCTGATGCCAATCATTTCGCCCTGCAATAATAGTTAGTTGTTTACTGATCCAGTATCAAGAAACTGTAACCGTGGTCGCTTCTTTAAGTTGGCAATAACAGGAGGTCCCGTATTGGTAACAGGATATATCAATTGGATGATCCCGGAAAGATCAAGTGCCCTGAAAGCTTCTCCAACATCACGGGAACGATAGACAGAATTACCAAAACCTTCAAATTTGATCCTGTCTGATTCTTTCGGAGCAGACTCGATTATTTGTCGTATAACTTTTCTTTCTGTCTGATTACGGGCATACTTTTCAACGTCATCCTTATATGATTGCTATAAGCGTTTGTAAATATTTGTTAACGCGGCAATATTGTCTTCTTCTCCATATGTGCGAATTACTTCTGGCATTTCACCTATTATGGCATATTCATGGAATAGATCCAGCAGAATTTGATGTGCATATTGCGGAGCAGGAATTTCAGATAAGGCTTTACGGGCGCTGGGATTCCTTACATCCAGAAACTCAGGAAAACTGGTTATTTGTCCTGTAGACCTGCTCCCACATTTCGCGCTCTGACCTGAACCTGTCATAAATAACCTCGCACCGGGTGTCAATCCTCATTGTCGGCCTTGTTTTCATGTTATAGGCAGGCCAGTCCGGTTGCCCTTTAGCAGCAGGTTTTCCTGTACGGGCAAAGGTTGTCCATAGTTCAGTCATGTTCCCGGATGCATCAAAACGATCCGGCTTTGTTCCTGCCATTCCCGATTCAAGGTTGTAAAATTTAAAAGGAATATCCAGCGCGTGCATGGCACCGAATTCAAAATCGGTTCCCGGAATTTTATTGTTCGATTTGTACCCGAAATTGTAAAGGTAGGCCGGTGCGCCGTCCTGGACCGCTTTTCTTTCAGCAATTCTTATCGAGCCCAGTCCCATCATCGTGATGGAACGGATGGCTATGTAGATTTCACCGGGAGTGATTCCCGGATTGGCCTCATGGTAAGTTTTCAGGATGAGCTCAGCATGCTGGCCAAAATCTCTTTCAAGCCGGTTTTTCAGTTCATTTTCAGAAATGGTAAATACATCTTTATCCGCACCATACATTGCAAAGAAAATATATTCATCTTCGTTCCACCCCACCAGCAGCGATTTGTTTTTGGAGAGTTCTGGAGCAGCCGGTTCAAAGGGATGATGTGGCATTACCACTCCATCTGCCACTGCCCCGAAACTGCCGGTTCCCGAATTCCCGATTCCTTTGAACCCACCGGATAGTCCACCCCCCGGATTTCCCGGCAGATTACCCTGTGATTCCAGCAGTTTTTCAGCCGGGATCTCCAGGAGCTTTTTCCAGTTACCGGCTGAAATATTCAGGTATTCCAGCAGGGAGCGAGTGGTCTGAGCCGCATCTTCGGGGTTGATCAGTTCCACCCCCGGCCCGCTCTCTATGGATGCCTTGTTGAAATACTGAGCTGCTTCGGGCATGGCATACAGGCAGGATGTTTTCATCCCGCCGCCCGATTCGCCGAAGATCATCACATTTTCAGGATCGCCGCCAAATTGTTCAATATTTTCGTTCACCCATTTCAGGGCAATGGCAATATCCTGAACACCACGGTTGCCTGAGCCTTTGTACTGGTCACCTGCTATTTCATCCAGATAAAGAAACCCGAGTAATCCCAGCCTGTGGTTGGTTGCCACTACCACCACATCGTACATGCGGGCAAGGTTCGATCCGTCCTGTGTAACGCTTCCCCCGGAACCTGTCCTGAAACCACCTCCGTGATTGTATACCATCACCGGTCTTTTTTTACCGTCGGTGCCGGGTGTCCAGATGTTCAGCACCAGGCAGTCCTCCGCCGGGTCGGGTTCATCGATTCCATAGGTTTGATCCGGGGGTTGAACCGACGGGTTCCCCAGTTGCAGTGCATCCCGGACCCCTGACCAGGGTTTTACCGGTCCTGCTTTCAGAAATCTATTTCCGCCCGAGGCATCACCGGCATAAGGAACACCCTTGAAAATAGTCACCCCTTCCTCCCTGTATCCCCTGAGCTTACCATTTGGCGTATCAACTACCCGGTAATCCACAGAGGAATCTGTCCATGACCCTGCAACACGGGGCAGCAAAATTACCGGCGCGGTTGCCAGGGCAGTCCTGCCGATAAACTTCCTTCTCGAAAGGGGCCTCATCTACTTAAACAATTTTGGTGCAAGCTTTGAAAGATAAATGCGCCAGTTGGTCCATGTATGGCCTCCCGTACTTTCGTAAGCTTCATATTCAAACCCCAGCTCATCGTAAAACTTACACAGGTTGGTAAACCCTTCGTACAGGAAATCTTCTTTGCCGCAGCCGATCCAGTACAATTTCACCCCGGATTCCTGCAATGTCCTGATCTGGTTTTTATGTTCCTCCTCGTTGTACTCTCCCCAGCGCGGGTTGTTCATCAATCCCATGCTCATTACTCCTATATACGAAAATTTTCCGGGATTAGTATTGGTAATATTTTGTGTATGCATGCCGCCCATAGATAAACCTGCTATGGCACGATTGTCTTTACCGGTTAAGGTTCGATAATGTTTTTCAACAAAAGGAATTACATCGTCCACAAGGCTTTTTTCAAAAGCACCACGGGGCATTTGCGAGAAATCCGGCATCCCGGCATCTGCTCTTACAGGTTCATCGCCGGGCGCTGCAGCCGACCAGGCATTTCCATTGGTCATCACTACGATCATTGGTTTTGCCTTTTTTTCAGCGATCAGGTTATCCATGATATACGGGGTCCTTCCCAGGGTAGTCCATGCATCCTCATCACCACCTGCTCCGTGAAGCAGATAGAACACAGGGTATTTCTCATTGCTTTCAGCATAACCGGGGGGAGTATAAACATACATCCGGCGAGTCTTATCCAGCGTTGGTGAAGGGTACCATACCTTTGAAAGAACGCCGTGCGGAACATCTTTTACGGTATAAATATCTGATTCCTTCCCTGGAACTATAAAGTAGTTTTCGTACCTGGTCCCGTCGCGAACCACCAGCGGATTGGAAGGATCGAGTGTTTTCACCCCGTTCACATAAAAAGCGCAGGTGTAAAATTCAGGAGGAAGTACATCGGTGGTAACCGACCAGAGCCCTGTATCATTCCTGGCCAGATCAACCTGTGTCCCCCAGCCGGGCATCCAGTTCCCATTGATGGTTACCTTATCGGCTTCGGCAGCCAGTAAGCGGAACGTAACAGAATTGTCGCCATTTGTTTCAGGGGAAACAATGCGCGGCCCGCGGCCGAACTGGGCGTTAACCTGTAAGGTGAACGAGGACAGCAGGATAAAAATACCGAGCGTTTCAAAGACTTGTTTTTTCATGACTCATTAGTATTATTGTGATCATTAGAAATTTTCAGATGTATTTGCAAACTTCTCCGCCGCCTCCTTATTCCACGTTATCGTAGCAGTCCCGTAGGTGAAGTTGGCATCCAGGAATGGAATAAAGGAAGACATATCTTCTACTTTAGCCGTTCCTTTTCTCATTTCTTTAATTAATGTCTGCATATCATAGATGTACTGTTCAGTAAGATCACCGGTTTGCCGGCACTGCCAGTAATGTCCACCGTAAATTCGGAGTTTTTCCCTGTCTATGTTGTTCGAGGCGTTTTCAATGTATGCGATCAGTTTATCTATAGCACCGATATATGTATAAAAGCTTTCTTCGTTAAAAAGCCAAACACCACTGCCGGACCCTATGGCATCACCCGTAAAAACCAGGTTCTTACCTTCCTGAAAGAAGATGGTTGAATGTCCGGTATGTCCCGGAACTTCCAAGGTGTTAATCCGGATCCCACCACCCAAATCGAATGATTCATCCTCTTTAAAAAAAGCTGTTCGTTCTTTCGGGAAGAGATCCATACCCCTGAATTCATTACCCGGGATCCAGAATTTTATTTTTGGATCACCGGAAAAAGCCGGAAGCATTCCCAGATGATCACCATGCCTGTGAGTGACGGTAATAAAAAGTTCCCTGCCTCCGAGACGTTCATATACCAGCGAACGTAGTGATTCTGTAGCGGTATCGTCCCATTTTATTTCGTTCGAAAGATCAATAAGCAGTCCTTTGTCCCTGCCAAGGATTAAATACATATCGGAACAATTATTCATACTGACCATCTGCCCGTCATCACCCAGTACTACCCCGGCCGGATTGCTGTCATTGGCATCCTCAATACGATACACATTTTCAGAAATAACACTTATCGTATACGGACCTTCCTGTATTGATTGAGCAATTCCGGATACACTCAGAGAGAAGCCTAAGGTTATTAAGATACACAGTTTATTCATGATATGTACAGATTTGAATGTATGTTCAATGCTTCCCAGCCCAATTCGTTAAAACATCTGCCAAACCCATCAATGGTCTGAAGGGTTTTGCCCGGAGTACAAAATTCCTGCAAGTATGAATCCGGGCCCAGAGCAAAAAAACAAGATAGTGAATATCTGGGATTATTAAAATATGTACCTTGGAATTGGAAATAGATGTGAATACAGTTAATCCGGATGAAGATGAAACAAACTTGTTTACACAACAGTTTCAAGACTCCGAGGAACCATTCGATGCTGAATCGAATACTGCTGGTTGCAGTGATAATATCTGCAGCTTACCCATCCGGATTTGCCGCTCCGGTCATTGATAGCCTGATGGTGGAATACTCTCGGACGCCAATGGGTATTGATGTTGAAACACCCCGGTTCAACTGGCAGATGATTGCCCCTGAAGGAGAACGCGGGTTCAAACAGCTAGGTTACCGGATCGAGGTCAGGAATCTGTCCGGGACAATTATGTGGGATTCAGAAAAAGTGCTCAGCGATATTTCTTTAGGCATTTTATATGCAGGATCACCCCTGGAAGCCACGACAAGGTATAGCTGGTCAGTAACTGTCTGGGATCAGAATGAGGATACCGTATCAAATACATCCTGGTTCGAGACGGGCTTGATGAACCCTGATCAATCAGCCTGGGATGGAGCCCGATGGATTGGCGGCAGTCCTGAAGATATGGTCCTGTACTCGCATTACCTCTCTGTCTTTACAGTGGAATATGATGTACAGCTTGACCAGAAGTCAGGAAGTACAAGAGCAGGTTTTATTCTTGGTGCCAACGACCACCGCTTGCTCAACAAGGATATGAATATTTATGGTATTGAAAGTGAGCGAAACGGGCACTATATAAAATTTGAGATTGACATTTCTAATGTGACTGGTTCGGAAACCGGAAAGGCAAAATTTAATATCTACCGTGTGGGCTATCATCCCGGTGATAAGGCTGAAACACCCATAAATAGCATTGATATACCCCTCTCTCTTATTTCTCTTGAAAACAGGTACGAAACACATTATTTTGCTATTGAAAGTGTTTTTGGAACACTCACCATATACGTGAACGGAACGGAAAGTGACAACAGGATAGGGAGTGCCGGGAGCAATCCGTTCGGAAGGGGGGGTATCAATATAAATCCCATGGGCAGCGGTGGAGATTATATCAGTTTTCCCATGGTCGCAGATATTGGTTTCTCCATGGATGCCGGACAGAAGGCTGTTTTTGCCGATGTGGCTATTCGGAATTACAGGAAACCATCCAATGTTCTTTTTCGAGAGGATCTGAGCAACCCGGTATATGACGGGATCTATTCCGGATACATCAGGGATGGGCATCCGGGTATGGAGGTTAGACAGGATTCGTATTTCCTTGAAGGAGGAGAGCAGGGCTTGTTTGTTGTTGCTGATCCCAGCCATAACTCCATGCCAATGCTCCGTACTGAATTCATCACAGAGACTAAGAAAATCCATCAAGCAAGGCTGTATGTCACTGCCCGGGGGATCTATGAAATATACCTGAATGGCAAAAAGATCGGGGAAAATTATTTCAATCCCGGACTGACCCAATACAACAAAACCCACCTGTATCAAACCTATGATGTTACGGAGATGATCCAGTCAGGCGATAAAAATGCTATGGGAGCATGGCTGGGTGAAGGTTGGTGGAGCGGTAATTATACCTTCAACGGCCGTAACTGGAATTTCTTCGGAGACCGGCAGTCATTGCTGGCCAAACTGGTGATTACCTATGAGGATGGCTCATTAAGCCTGCTTACTTCAAACGATCAGGAGTGGAAATATTTTAATGATGGTCCGGTCATATACGGCAGCTTTTTCCAGGGAGAAGCATACGATGCAAGGAAAGAAACTGAAATTGAGGGTTGGACCAGGCCGGGTTTTAATGACACTGACTGGACAGAGGCGGAAGAAATCAATTTAGAGGGAACGGCCTTTCTGGGTGAAATCAGTACTTTTTCAGGTCCGGGGATCACCATTGACTATGACAACTGCTCCCTGCTTGGTCAGATCGGGGAGAATGCCGGGATCATAAATGAATTAGAGGCTGTGAGCAGCAGTGAGGTCCGTCCGGGTGTGTTTGTCTATGACATGGGGCAAAATATGGTAGGGATCCCTAAAATTAAAATAAATGAAGGGACAGCAGGGAAACAAATAAGCTTACGATTTGCCGAAGTACTCTATCCTGACATAGAGGAATATGGTGATAACAGCGGCATGGTGATGCTGGAAAATATCCGGGCTGCATTAGCTAATGACCTGTATATCCTCAAAAACGGAGAAAATATCATTCAGCCACACTTTACTTTTCATGGATACCGCTATATAGAGATTACCGGTATTGAAGAGGCCCTGCCGCCGGATGCTGTAAAAGGTCTGGTCATCAGTTCCATCAAGAATCTTAGCGCATCCTATAAAACATCCAATCAGAAAGTGAACCGGTTTTTCAAGAATATAGTCTGGTCGCAGTACGGGAACTTCCTCTCTATTCCTACTGATTGTCCCCAGCGAAACGAACGTATGGGATGGTCGGGAGACCTTTCGGTGTTCAGCAGAACATCCACCTATCTGGCGAATGTCGATCAGTTCTTCAGAAGGCATATGTTCGCTATGCGCGATGTACAATACAGCGACGGGAGGTATCCGGATGTGGCCCCCGTGGATAACGGATTTGGAGGAATCCTCTGGGGTAGCGCAGGAATAACGGTGGCATGGGAGACCTATCAACAATATGGCGATATAAGCTTATTGAATGAGCACTTTGGATCCATGCAGAAATACATGGAATTTCTTCATGAAGGGATAGATGAGAAAACCGGTGTGATGGCTGCGGGTGTTCTGGGTGACTGGCTGAGCCCTGAAGGAAATAAGAATGACAATACACTGCTCTGGTCCGCTTACTATATTTTTAATCTGGAAATTATGGCCAGGATGGCCGAAGCACTTGGAAAGAGTGAAGATGCTGTTGCATACCGGGAAAAATATATGCAACGCATAACTCACTTTAACGAAACGTATTTTGATCCTGACAGTCACAGGACCATAAAATCCTCATATATATCTTCACGATTTGGCCGGACCAGGCGGAGGATGCGGACAGAAGCGACATCCAGAAAGCAGAAGATAAGATCAATTTTATGGATACCCAGGTATCTTACGCAGTGCCCCTGGCATTGGGGGCATTTAACGAGGCAAATGCCCCCCTTGCCGCTGAAAGACTTGCACAGATCGTGCAGGGACAGAGCATAGATGACGGTGGTGTTACGCATCCTGAATACTCCCTGATGACCGGGTTTATCGGTACGGCATGGATAAGTAAGGCACTTTCCGATTATGGATATACCGACATTGCCTATCGCTTATTGCAACAGGAAACATATCCTTCCTGGTTATACCCTGTGAACCAGGGAGCAACCACTATATGGGAGAGATTGAATTCATATACGCATGAAAAGGGTTTCGGAGAAAATAACAGCATGAATTCCTTCAACCACTACTCCTTTGGTGCAGTGGGACAATGGATGATGGCTTACTCTCTGGGCATAGAACGTGATGAACCCGGGTTCAGGACATTCATTCTTCAACCTCACCCCGACCCGACAGGTAAAATGGAATGGGCAGAGGGTTATTATGATTCCATGTACGGAAGGATCAACAGCTCATGGAGTATGCAAGACGGGAAATTTTTCTTCAAAACCACGGTTCCGGCAAACACTTCAGCGATACTTTACCTGCCTGCCTCCTCTGCAGAAACTGTAAAAGAAGGCGATCTGTCAGCGGCGGAAGCCATTGGTGTAACCTTCCTGAAATTTGAATATGGAAGGGCGGTTTATAAGCTTGCCTCAGGCAATTATGAATTTGAATCATTTTGAAATAAATACGATTATGACTGCAAATACACTTTCCCGCCGGAGCTTTATCAGGAAATCAAGCCTTGCCGTAGCGGGTACAGGACTGCTTGCAAATTCGTTTGCGATCCCAAATATTCTTACCGGGAAACAGAAAAAGGCAGGTATTGCCCTCGTGGGATTGGGGTATTACAGTACCGATCTCCTGGCCCCTGCCCTTCAGGAGACCGAAACGGCCTATCTTGCCGGGATCGTTACCGGAACCCCATCCAAGAAAGAAATATGGATGAAGAAGTACGGAATCCCCGGGAAGAATGTATACAATTACGATAATTTCGATGAAATTGCGGATAATCCCGAAATAGACATTATTTACGTTGTGCTTCCGAATTCCATGCATAAGGAATATACCATCCGGGCTGCAAAGGCCGGCAAGCATGTGATCTGTGAAAAGCCCATGGCAGTGAACGCCGAAGAATGCAGGGAAATGATCATGGCATGCAAAGAAAACGAGGTGCAGCTTTCCATCGGGTACCGTATGCAGTTTGAGCCCTATACCCAGGAGATCATGAGGCTGGGACAGGAAAAAGTATTTGGTTCTGTTCAGCAGATAAGCTGTGGGGCTGCCTTCTTCAATCCCAGTACGGATCACTGGAAACTTAAAAGATCAATGGGAGGCGGAGCTATGATGGACATGGGTGTTTACCCCCTGAATGCTGCACGATATGTGACCGGTGAAGAACCGGTAAATGTAAGTGCGCGTTCCTATAATATCCGGCACGAAATATATACCGAGGCCGAGGAGGTGATGCTATTTGATCTTGAATTTCCATCCGGATGCATTGCCAGCCTTTCAACAGGTTTTCATGCAAATTATAATTACCTCAAGGTGTTTGCTGAGGACGGAAGGTTCGAGCTCGAACCATTTCAGGGATACAGGGGAATAAAAGGTAAAACCAGTGAAAGAGTTCTCGATTTCCCGGATATCAACCAGCAGGCCACCCAGATGGACGAAGTAGCAGAATGCATTCTCAATGGCAAACCCATGCGGGTCCCGGGAGAAGAGGGACTGAAAGACATGATCGTGGTGGATAAAATCTATGCCTGTGCCGCAAAAGAAAAATGCTGAATCGCAATTCCCGAACCGACAACTTCAGGGTCTATACAAGGGCTCAAACCAGTATATCGGTTGTCAGGTTATTGATACTGGTTTCCAGTGCTTCAAATGGTTTCCACCACACCCCTCTTATCTTTTACTTGCGAACTTGCGAACTTCTTACCGCTTCTTCTTGGTATCCTGGCTGGTACCCTTGGCAATGGAATCTCTCATATCCGTATCAGCCTGGATATTCTGGAATTTATAGTAATCCATGAGTCCCAGGTTCCCCGAACGGAATGACTCGGCAATAGCCAGTGGTATCTCCGCTTCGGCTTCAATAACCTTAGCCCTGGCTTCCTGTGCCTTGGCCACCATTTCCTGCTCGTTGGCGACTGCCATGGCGCGTCTCTCCTCGGCCTTGGCCTGGGCAATATTCTTATCGGCTTCAGCCTGGTCCATCTGTAACTGGGCTCCGATGTTCTTCCCAATGTCCACATCGGCAATATCGATTGAAAGGATCTCGAAGGCCGTTCCGGCATCCAGCCCTTTTTCAAGCACCACCCTGGAAATGGAGTCCGGGTTCTCAAGAACAGCTTTATGGGAATCGGCCGACCCGATGGAGGATACAATACCTTCTCCTACCCTTGCAAGTACCGTCTCTTCCCCGGCTCCCCCTACCAGTTGCTTGATGCTGGCCCGGACTGTCACACGTGCTTTAGCAATCAGCTGTATACCGTCCTTGGCAACTGCAGCCACAGGAGGTGTATTAATGACCTTTGGATTAACTGACATCTGTACGGCTTCAAAAACATCCCTTCCTGCCAGGTCAATGGCAGTGGCCATCTTAAAGGTCAGTTCTATATTTGCTTTGCTTGCAGAGACAAGTGCGTGTACTACTTTTTCCACGTGTCCACCGGCCAGGTAGTGTGCTTCCAGGTCGTTCCGGTGCAGGGTCAGCCCGGCTTTGGTCCCTTCTATCAGGGCACGTACTATAACCGAGGGAGGAACTTTCCTCCATCTCATAAGGATTAGCTGCAGGAGTGATATTCTAACTCCTGAGATCAGTGCCGAAAACCATAGACCTACCGGTATGAAGTAAAGAATTATCCATAAACCGATGATCGCGGCTATGATGATTACGATGTAAAGCAGGGCTCCTTCCATAA
>CAZILN010000277.1:0-2320 GCA_964540005.1 uncultured Bacteroidaceae bacterium
ATTCAGGAAGCTGGTGATCCTGTTTTTTAACGGAGACCCCGAAGCCGATTGACTTCACAGGTACCCTCCTTATTGTTAGGAATTTGTTAATTCTTTATTGATCGAAAAAGGGTCATTTCCTTCCTAAAAAACTAATTTTGAAAATAAGTAACAGGTGTTATCCTGACAGGTACGGGTATACACAAAAACAACTTCTCTGAAGTGAAAAGGAAAAAACACAAGGACATCAATTTAAAGCGTATCAACCGTCACTCTCTACTTTTAAATAACAGGGAAAAAAGGGCCATAGATGAGTTCTGCAGAAAACATAAGATCAGGAACAAATCCAGATTCATGAGGGAATCCATACTGGAGGCTGTACTCAGGGACTATCCCACCCTCTTTGAGCTCGATGGTGAGACTACGCTTTTTTCAGCCAGGTATAATAAGGTTTCTTAATTCCTGACAGGCATATTACGCGATCTTCATTGATTTTATCAGGAATATATCTTATTTTTATATCTGATCCATAAGTCAAAACTCATTATTTGCTATCATGTTGCAAATTCCTGAAACAAAGACTACCCCCCTGGTTGATATACAAAAAGGCAAAATTATATTTAAAGGCAGATCCATTCCGGAAGATTCGGCTGATTTTTATAACCCGGTACTGGAGGCCTGCAGGAAGTATATCGAAACCCCTGTAAAGCACACTGATATCCTGATCCAACTTGATTATGTGAACAGTGGATCCAAAAAACTCCTCACCAACCTGCTGACTATTTTGGAAAAGAGCTATTTACAGGGAAATAGTTTCAGCATTAACTGGAATTACGATGAAGATGATGAAGCCATGCACGACCTGGGCAATGACCTGAAAAGCATCATCAAGATCCCCCTGAACCTGATCAGCATAGACGAGTAGAAATTTTCAGTCCCTGTCCCTTCCAGGACTTCTACCCCAACACAGCCATTCCCTGTCTTTCTTGTAATTATTTAATATCTTGCACTCAGGTAGATTCAGTGTCATTTGAAATATTTCAGCACACAAATAACATATATCATATGAGTGATAATCTGAAACTGGAGGAGTTGCTCGCTACTGTTAAGAAGCTTGAAGCAGAGAAGGAAGAACTGGAGAGCAGGCTGAGATCCGCACTCGATAATGATGCACAGGAAGAAAGGATCAGGCTGGAAAAAGCAGTATTTGAAGTATCCTCTTATTTTATAGGTGATTACCAGTTGGATGATTCGATTCATAAGTCCTTTAAACTGATGGGGGCATTGGCAGGGGCCGACCACATCTACCTGTACCGGTTCCATCAGAAAGCAAAACTCATGCATATCACTCATAAATGCATCTTTGGTGATCCGGCAATCCTTAAGGGTTCCCATACTTCCATTCCATACTCTGACCTATCCTGGTGGCTGGGAGAGATCCGGTCAAAGGAAATCGCATACATAGAAGATACAAACAAACTGCCAGTTGCTGCTACTGCCGAAAAGGAATATTTACAAAATCAGGGTGTCAGGACGGTCCTGGCCTATCCCCTGAGGATAAATAATAAAATTGAAGGTTTCATAGGATTGAACCATCAATCACAAGTAAAGAAATGGTCGGAGCACAATATGCAGATCTTCAAAATTGCTGCCGATATTATCGGGTTTGCCATAGAACGTAAAAGAAATGAAAATTCACTCAGGCGAACCGAACAGATGTTTGAAAGTATCTACGAAAATACAGGGGGCGCCACCCTGACACTCAAACCCGATACCACCATTTTGATGGTAAATTCGGAATTTGAACGCCTGACCGGCTATTCGCGCGATGAGGTTGAGAATAAAAAGAAACTGATCGATATCACCGACCGGAATCACAGATCAAAGATACAGAAGTACGTGCTGTTACTTATGAGTCATCCGGAGACTGTTCCGGAGAACTACGAATTCGATTATCTTACTGCGGATGGGGAAACCAAAAATGCCTATATGACCGGTTCCACTCTCATTGACAGTAATACTTCAGTGCTCTCCTTTATTGATATCACTGAATTTAAATTAACCGAGAAACAGTTACTCATAGCAAAGGATAAGGCCGAAGAATCGGAAAGGTTGAAATCTGCTTTCCTGGCCAATGTTTCACATGAAATAAGGACCCCTCTGAATGCAATCACCGGATTTTCAGAACTGCTATCAAATCCCGAACTACCGCTTGATAAGAAGGAAAAGTACATCAAACAGATAATATCCGGCAGTAGCGAGCTGGTAAACCTGGTTGACAACGTACTGGATATTTCAAGGATTGAATCAGGTACTCTTAAACCAAAGATCTCAGAGGTAC
>CAZILN010000278.1:0-4893 GCA_964540005.1 uncultured Bacteroidaceae bacterium
CAGCAATAATACTGAATAGGCCAGGCGGTAAAAATTTGCAGGAGTAATGGCCCGGGCGATTCCGGAAAGAAGTGAATGAACCGGACTGTATGTGTTTTCTCTTTTTAATTTTTCGCCCTCCAGCATGGCATAGAATTTTTCATGCATCTGTTCGGGTACACCAGGCGGGGATATCATCTCCAGTTGCTTATCCAATCTTTCCAGATTTTTCAGTTCATTTGAATCATACCCTTCTTCTTTCAGGATCCTGAAAAACCTGGCTTCCTGTTCCGCATCAAGATCACCGTTTAAATAATCAATGATCCATTCTGTCAATTTATTCTCTTTCATAGCAATCAGTTTTCCATTTTAATATAGATCTCCTTAAGCTCATTCAGTGCCCTGAAAACTTTTGTCTTGACTGCCCCCTCTGTTGTTTTCAACAGATCTGCAATTTCATGGTACTTTAATCCCTGGTAGCGGCTCAGAACCAGGACCTCCTTCTTGTCAGGATCAAGCCGGTTCAGGGCCGATCTCACTTGCCTGATCTGTTCCTCCTTTGCGATCTGTTCATCAATCGTAAGCTCATCATTTACATGCCAGTGCGGCAACTCCCCTTTAGTATCCAGTCTTTTATTTTGTTTATAATAGTCGGCCCATAAATTGCGGGCAATACTGTACATCCATGAAATGAACTTCCCTTTTCCCCTGTATTGCTTACAGTTTTTCAGGATCCTGTAAAATACATTCTGTACCAGGTCTTCACTGGTCTCGGTACTGGATGTCAGGTACCAGAAATACCTGAACAACTCTTTATTGTACCTCTCATATAAAAGCCCGAGTTTATCAATATCCCCGGCTTTTACCTTAAACATCAGAGACTTGTCGGAAATGGGATCCAAATGACCGGTATTAATGTTTTTCATATATAAAGACTCCGGTGTTTTAAAAAGGTTACCGGATATTACAGCATTCTTTTAAGTTACGATTCTAAACGGGATTTTACTCAGATTTCTACTTAAAGCTTAGCTTACAATTTGTCTCTGTTCACCTGCAGTATCTTAGTGAAGCATATTTATCCCTTGGCAGGGAAGAGCCAGAAGGAGGGAACAGATCAGGGGACAATCATTCCCTTATTCATATCTTAAGGCCATTGCAGGATTTCTACCGGCTGCTTTAAGGGATTGAAAGTTTACGGTCAGTAAGACTATTACTATTCCAATTGATCCTGACAATACAAAAACCCACCAGCTTATATTGGTCCTGTAGGCATAATTCTGCAACCATATATCCATTGCAAACCAGGAAACCGGACAGGATAGCATAAAGGCGATCAATACCATTATGACGGATTCCTTATTCAGTATTTTCAGGATATCTATAGTTTTCGCCCCGTTAACTTTGCGGATACTTATCTCTTTCTCTCGCTGCAGGGTCATGAAAGATATTAAACCGAATAATCCGAGGCAGGCAATGAAGATGGCCAGTAAGGAACAGAGAGCAATGATCATGCTGAATTTTTTTTCCGATTCATAGAGGCCTGCATAGGTCTCATCCAGAAAATGATATTCAAGTGGTATCTCTGGTGAAAATTCATCCCATGTTTTATTAATATGCCTTATTGTTTGAGCAATATTAGCCTTACCGGTTTTTACATTGATGATCCCTATACCACAAATCCCGGGCGCATACCATAGCATGGAAGGTTCTATGGATTTATGAAATGATTCGGAATAAAAATCTTTCATTACTCCTATAACATAAGCTTTGATCGACCCAAGCAATTCTATTTCCGCACCTATTACAGGATCTAATCCAAAGCTTTTTACCATGGTTTCATTTATGATCACGGCAAAATACCTGTCGCTTTCTATATCCCAGCTGAAATCCCTTCCATCGATAATGTCAATATTCATTGTTTTAACAAAATCAGGATCAACGGTCAGTACCCTGAATGATCTGCGTTCCCCCTTAAATTCGCTGCTGGTTTCGAGGTTAAATGCTTCACCCAATTCGTTACTGGAAGCGGATATCGCACTTATTCCGGGTTGTTCAAGGATCTTTTGTCTGAACAGCTCATAATTATCCACAATCTTTTTATCCGGTGTGATGGAAATTATATTCTCCTGATCAAAACCCAGGTCTTTCGATTTTATATAACCCACCTGTTTCAGAATCAGCATAGTGCTCATAATCAAGCATATGGAGATAAAAAACTGGATTATAATGAGTCCGTGTTTACCAGAGATCCTGTTCTTACCTCTCACTACCTCTCTATTAATCAGTTTTAGGGGTTGATGCCTTGTGAGATATATTGCCGGGTACATTCCTGCAATTATACCGGTTACAAGGGCACCTCCGAAAAGTAACAGTATGATGGTTGGTTGAATGAAATAGGCTGCAGATAATTGCTTACCTGTTAATTGGTTTGAAAGGGGAATAGCGAGTCCGGCTATCAGGATGGCAAAAAGGGTGGCTATGAAACACAGTACTATTGTTTCCCCTATGATCTGTTCAATAAGTTTGGACCTGCTGGAACCTACTATTTTCCTTATCCCAATCTCTTTTGCACGCAAAGGAAATCTTGCCAGTGTCAGGTTTATGAAATTTATTATTGCGACAAGAATGATCAATAAACCTATGCCTCCGATTATCCAGATAAATGTAAGTTTATTGGAATTAAAAAAGTAGGCAGATTCTAAAGCAACGAGGCTTATTATGTTTTCCTCAATGGATGAGTTATCTGAAATTCCTTTAATTACCGGGATCCAGTACTTATTGATCTTTTGCTCCAGTAAATTGGTATTATACTGATTATTCAGTTGAATATATGTGAAATATCCCCAATTGTACCAGTCTTCGTTGACATCAACACCATTGGGTTTCATCAGGGATAATGAACTGAACGAAGCAACACCATTGAAGTCAAGGGAGGAATTTTCCGGAACATCCTTTATCACTGCGGTTACTGTATATTCATGTCTGAACCTCCCCATGAAATCGATATATCCAATGGTTTTACCCACAGGATTGGTATTCCCGAAAATTTTTGTTGCAGTACTTTCAGTAAAAACAATTGAGTAGGGTGTTTTTAAGGCTGATACCAGGTTCCCGTACAATGGTCTGTAGCTGAACATTCTGAAAAAAGTACTGTCGGCAAAGATAATATCAGTGATCTTCAGTGTTTGAGAGACCTCTCCGGTATTGTTGGTGAAGTAGGCCTTCCTGCCACCTCCATAATCGAAGTCAATCCTTACAATGCTTTCTACTTCAGGAAATTTGTTATGCAATACATGACCCAGGGGAGCCAGGGTTGAGAACCTGTTATCCAGACATACTCTGTAGATATTTTCCCTGTTCTCATGAAAATCATCAACACTTAGTTCCTGGCTTATATAGACCACGATAAGAATGAACACTGATATCCCTGAAGCCAGCCCGGTTATATTTACTATCGAATGGAGTTTGTTCCGCCAGAGATTCCTGATTGCTGCCCTGCAATAGTGTGCCAGCATTTTCAAATGGTCTTTCTTAGGAATATATCCCCACTGATTGTTTCCAGTTCCATTCTTGTTCCACCTCCGTTATTGGTAGCATTGATCTTTGTACCACCTATCCTGGGAATATCTGATCCGACAATTCCCAGGTCAAGATTCATATTGGAATAAATTTCGCCCGAGATGGTACTCATTTTCAGGTTAGCCTTTTCAAGAGGATCAAGGCTAAGGTCAATAAACCCGCTGATTGTTTTTACATCCAGCGCTCCCTGAAATTTTTCAAACTCGATATCACCGCTGATGGTGTTTATTGACAGACTGACTGATTGTGGAAGGAATACTTCAAAAAACAGATCCATTTCAATCGAGCAGTATTCTCTTGTTACAGTGGTTCCATCCTCCTTGGTGACGGTCTTTTTTATCACCCTCTGCAGTTTATCCATGTCTTTTATCTCTGATGTAATGGCAACACAGGATGGACTTTCATCTGCCTCCAGGGAGAAAGCCTCATTGTCCTCGTTGTCATTGATATTTACCACTGCCTTTATGAGGACCTCATTCTCATTCCAAGTCTTTATATCAATCTTATCGGCAAATTTGAATTCAAGGCTGACCGACTGGCCTGATGATAAAGCGGATCTTTTTTCTACTGTAAGCTGAGCGTGAAGTGTAAAAGTGAAAAACAGCAGGAACAGGGATATGGATGTTCTCAGGATTGCCCCCGGATATGTTCTGCCGGGTTTAATTGCATTTCTGTGCTTAGCATTCATTTTATTTCAGTGTTTGTGTTTTGATACCCCCGACCGGATAATTTGCCCTACTGCTTCCGCAGGTAGATCTCACCACTTATATTGGTGATTTTTATAGTCACGCCACCGGTTCCCAGTTTTCCTTTGATAGTGGATCCGCCGATTAGTTTCATATCGTTATTACCTTCATTCTCCCGTGCAAGATCCAGGTCAGAATAGGCTTCACCGCTTGTGGTGCTTATAACAAGATCAGCTGGTCCGTTTGCGGGTAATGCCAGATCTATTATCCCGCTTACTGCTGATATGGATGAGGGATTGTCCTGGCTGATGGATGAAAAATTACCTTCTATATCACCGCTGACAGAGTGTATAACGGCGGGACCGGTAATATTTAGCAGTTTGATATCTGAATTCAGGGATTTTACATCAAGTTCCCCACTGATCCCGGTAATTTCGATATCATTTGCAAAAGGACTTGACAGGTCGACAGAAAGGTCCACACCCGCGGGTACTTTCAGGTAATATTCAGCATCCTGAGATTTCTTCGAAGCACCCGTAATTATTATCAGTTCACCCTCTTTCTTTACTGACAGTCCGATGCCCGTGTTATCTTCCCCTGTGCTGTAGAGGGGTTTTAGTCCGTCGGCCCTTGGCGGGGGTTTTTCATA
>CAZILN010000279.1:0-2245 GCA_964540005.1 uncultured Bacteroidaceae bacterium
AAACAGGGAGTGTAATGCCTAAATATTCTTTTGACGCGGCGATTTTTGACTTAGACGGAGTGGTGACCAAGACCGCCCTGGTTCATGCCAAGGCCTGGAAGGCCACCTTTGACGAATACCTGCGTCTTCGCGAAAAGCGAAACCGTGAACCCTTCCGCGAGTTTACCCACTCCGGAGACTACCTGCCCTATGTGGACGGAAAGCCCCGCTATAAGGGGGTGGAAAGTTTCCTGGAGTCCAGAAAGATCAAGATCCCTTACGGCAAGGCGCTGGAAGTAGAGTACATTAAATTCCAATTAAACCAGGATACGCTGAAGAAGAAATATGGCTACGATACCATTTTGTCCCATACTGAATACCCACTGATTTTCTGGCATGATCAGAATAAAGAAGACATCCTGGTCAAAGGCAGGTCAATTGAGACCGGAGATCCCCTGCTACGGCAGATCCTGGATGAGAAGAACAACCTGATCAGTGGCCGTGGCTTCAGGGACAACCGGGATTGCGGCTTAATCGTTACAGAGAATTTCATGAAACAGTTTGGATACGACAGAAATGATCCCTTTGTGATCATGTCAGTAGCTACCCCGGAACGGGACTACGACCACCTGCCTGTGCCTGTTATAGCCGTTGTGAAAGAACTCCCGAGCCTGGCCCGCATTGCCTATACACCATACTTCTATATGTGTCGTACCGGCTCCGATAATCCATATAATGTAGATAACCAGAAAGATCTGACATTTTTTATCGCTGCTGAAGATAAAGCAGAAGTGGAGACTATCGAGGACATCATCATCGATTACATCAGCAATAATGAGAGCTATTCACATCTGGACCCGGTATCCTATATCGAACAGAATGATGATACCCATCTATCCGGATACATCATCACCACCGCCTTCTTCCCGGAACCCGGATCACAGGATGAACTTAATGAGATATTTCATGAACTGGTCTGCTCTGAGGAGCTGAAGAAATACAGTGACCTGATCCATCGCTATTACCTGTATGACTTCCCTATGTATCCATCCACAAGCATTCTCTATGACAAGATATCAGCACACTTCAACAGCTTAAATATGGTGGTTGATTTCAGGGATTTCCTGTTTACGACGTATGAGCTTGATGTCGAGATGTCGAAGGTACATGATAAGGAGAATTTCAAGACCATCAACATACTGACCATATCGATTGCCGCCCTGGTACTGGTATTCAGCATCATCAGCATGGGCCTGTTCGTATACAACCTGTTGAAGACACACCTCGACAAGGTCAAAATGAACATCGGGACCTTCAAGGCATTCGGCTTGTCCAATGAAGCGCTGGAGAAGATCTATAAGCGCATTATAAGTAAGTTCTTCCTCCAGTGCCTGCTGATCGCTTACGGCCTCGCCCTGTTCATTAACATCATTACCATCGCGATCTTTTTCCGGAAACTGTCTTTTTTCCAGCTCATCAACCAATGGGTCATCCTCGGCATTGGGCTAATGTGGATCATTGTGTTCCAGGTGTACAAGCTCACATCGGCGGGTATCCTTAAAAATACGCCGGGTGACCTGATATATGGGAGGGATAGGTCATGATTACAGCATTATTTTATATATTCAATCAATAATTCGACCAAATTAAAATCCATGTTACTATGAAAAAGCTAAATGTTGAAAGATCAAGAAAGCGGCTGGGCTTTATGGCGCTCCTGATGATCATCGGTTTTGCGACATCACTGGCGCAGAATGAATTGAACCAGATGATCACAAAGATACAGGCTAACCCTGGTATGTATAACCAGGAGTTTGTGACCATCCAGGGTATTGTCACAAAGTATACTCCGGCTACTGCTACTACCACCGCAAACTATGTCGTTAAAGATGATTATGGTGAGGAGATACAAGTAAATACCAGTTCAAATGCACCCGAAACAAATCTTAAGTATGTGATTACCGGTACTGTTATTGTAGATCCTGTTACCAGCTACCCGTATATCATTGAAAGAAACAGGCAAAGGGTCAATGAGGAAGTGGATAATGATAATGATGGTATCAACAATGCAGTGGATAACTGTCCTGATAGCTATAACCCCGACCAGTCAGACAGGGATGGCGATGGCATAGGTGATGTTTGTGAACAGGCAGAAGTTACCAGTACAAACTGGTTGCTGATAGTCATTATTGGCGGCTGTTTTCTGTTGCTTGTTGTGCTCATTATCATTTTCTTTTCCAGAAAGAGAAAAGAACAGGTCGTTGAC
>CAZILN010000280.1:0-2047 GCA_964540005.1 uncultured Bacteroidaceae bacterium
TGTCTCCCAAATCTGTCTGTTGCTAAACTGGCCAGTGTGGTGGTTGGATTATTTAGGTTTCCGCTTTCATCATCAGCAGTTCCATTGAATGGGTAATATGCTATCAGGCTGTCTGTAAGGGAGGGAGGAGCTTGACCTTTAAGGCAGCGAACGGATAATCCCATACTGTTAGCACCAGGTATTGTGCCATCATTACGATAAACTCCAGTATTGTCATAATATAGTATCCGATACCACGCAGTATTACTGGTATACTCTGCAGATGACCAGAAATATGCATAATACTGCTGATCCGTGAAAACACCATTGATGTCTCTGCCCCCACCCGGCAAAGCTGTAAAACCACTTGAATTGGTGGCACCAGCGTTGGGACTTATCCAGTGCTCAAAACCAGCTTCTTTAAGTTTGCCTCCCTCATCGGTGCCACGCCATCCACTCCCATCTGCCTCAGCCTGGCTCATCCCCAGGTACATTTCAAGTTGTTTCCATTCTGCATCGCTGGGTAGGTGCCAGCCATCAGGACAGATACCCTGAATCCCACTGGGATTGGCATCACTGCTTGCTTTACCGTTCATTGCAGCTGTCCAGGTATACAGGGCACCATAATCATCCGCATTAGTAACAGAATCATCATTATACCAGAAATAGTACTTTGTAGCAAAATCTCCTGTAATATCACCCACCCCTGTACCATCTTCAAGAGGGGTACCATCAGCATAATGCAATGTTTTCAGGTTTTCTGCCATCCAAACCTGTTCTCCGATAACTACTGTCTTATATTCATTGCCATCATAATCACTTACTGTTTCATTGGGCGTTGCGAATACAGTGTCCGACAGGATACTCATATTTCCCCAGTTATCCTGTGAGCGGATGAAGTAGGAGTACTGAACGCTGTTGGTAAGATTCGTATCTGTATATATTGTGTCGTTTGCGCTTGTAATATCGATGCTGTCAATAAGCTCATTATCCCTGTATATGAAGACCCTGTCAATATCAGTCCAGCCTGTTGAATCCCATTCAAGGCTTACCTGCTTATCTCCCGGAGTGACAATTAACTCTCCACCGGGGTAATAATAGGCAAAAAGTTGTTGTATTTCCAGATCAGGTAATGCCCGGTTAAATATTCGTATCTCATCCAGAATGCCATCATAGTAATATGTATTATTTGACCTTTTACCAAAGAGAAAGGAATTATTAAACATGATACCGGTACATGGTTCTGATAGTATCAGGTTCCCATCAACAAAAAGCGAAACATTGCTGCCATCATATTTTAGCGTGTACATTTGCCACTGTCCCTCTGAAGCATAGAACTGGGCATAAGTAGTATTACACCATGATGAACCATCCCCGACAGCCCCTTCAACCGTGCCATCTGCATAGCTGAGAATTCTGATTTTATACAGGGCGTCAGCAGCATCAACCAGTGTACCGTAATCAATCAGGGATTCATGTTTTGCCCAAACATTTATTGTGAAGGTATCGGCCAGATTAATGGCAGAAGTTGTGATCCCATCTGTGATGTCATCAGCTTCAAAATCATATCCTTCCCCCAGAAAGCCGTTTGAGCCAGATGTCAATTCGGCTCCGGTAACAGTTCCGTCGTATCCATTTCCACTCAAATCATCAGCATCATTATCAAATGGAAAGTAAGCTGCCACCGAGGATATTGCATTATCACCGGCGATGAATTCAGATAGGATGGACGAGTATGTTAGTCCTGTACCATCATTATACAGTTCAGCTACCTCATGATCATACAACTGCCTGTTCCAGAAGCCAACTTCATCAACCAGTCCGTTTATCGTCTGCCCTGATGTGTTATATAAATAGCAGGCACCAATTCTCATATTATTTGAGACAGACCATTTGCCGGTATAGGTACTGCTGTCAACCAGGGCTCCATTTACATAAAGTTTCATTCCTTCATCTCCCCAGGAGAATGCAACCTGTGCCCATGTACCGGTTAATGCATAGGGATATGAGAGTACATAAGTATTTGTGCTGTAAACGGTCACTTCAATATTTCCTGTACTCCTTATAT
>CAZILN010000281.1:0-38751 GCA_964540005.1 uncultured Bacteroidaceae bacterium
ACAGTTCCCCGATTCCACCCTGCTTTCTGTTACCTATAAACTGACGAACAGGAATTACGATCCGGACTATTTCGATGGACTGGACCCCGATATAGAAGTTGACGATGATTTCAGCAAGGCCCTGGGTGATAAGGAGGAGGCCTGTTTGAAAAAAGCCCTGGAACATATAGAAAATTACACTGAGGAGTCCCGGAAATAAGTGCTTAGCGAACTGCCCGGCATGCAGGGTAAAACAATCAGCAAGCAGTGGGTCTTGCGCTCACAGGATTGAATCTCCTCGCAGCAGAGCTACGGGCAATGCGCTCGCAGGATTCAGAAAAAATGGCAGATGAAAGGATCATACTTGGGATAGATCCCGGGACCACCATAATGGGCTACGGGGTAATAAAGGCATCGGAAAAACAACCCGAACTGATTGCCATGGGAAGCATTGAATTGCATAAATTCAAGGATCACTACCTGAAGCTGAAACACATATTTGAAAGGACCATTTCCATCATCGACCAGTACCATCCTGATGAACTGGCCATTGAAGCCCCTTTTTACGGTAAGAATGTACAGTCAATGCTGAAACTGGGCAGGGCCCAGGGATCTGCTATCTCAGCCGCCCTTTGCAGGGATATGCCCATTTTTGAATATGCCCCCAGAAAGATAAAAATGGCCATTACCGGACAGGGAGGTGCCTCCAAAGAACAGGTGGCCGCTTTGCTGGCCAATATCCTTAAAATTAAGGAAGTCCCGAAAAACCTGGACGCCACCGACGGCGTGGCTGCTGCTCTGTGCCATTTTTACCAGAAAAAGCTTCCCGGGACGGCCTCCTCCTATAAAAGCTGGAAGAACTATATCAGTAGAAACCCTGATAAAATTGTTACCGGTAAGCGCTAAGCTGGAAAACAAATTGTGCTTAACAATACAGAAATATCTCTATAAATCAAAAATACAGACAAATGGCTACAATATTTACTAAGATCATAAAGGGCGAGATCCCTTGTTACAAGATAGCCGAGGATGATAATTATTTTGCCTTCCTGGATATTAATCCACTCACCAGGGGTCATACCCTGGTCATCCCCAAGATGGAAATTGATTACCTCTTTGACCTGGATGACAACATCATTGCCGGCTTGCATGTTTTTGCCAAGAAAATTGCACGGGCAATCGACCAGGTAATGGATTGCCAGCGGGTAGGTGTGGCTGTCCTGGGACTCGAAGTACCGCACGCCCACGTTCATCTCATCCCCATTAACAACCTGTATGATATAGAGTTTTCCAGGCCAAAACTGAAGCTGGCTGAAGAAGAATTTGAAGAAATTGCCGAGAAGATAAGGAGTGCTTTATAGAGGGATAAGACTACCCTGGCCGCTTTTCTCAGAGAGATATATTGAGGATCTCAAAATCCATCATACCGTTTGGTACCAGGACATTAACCACATCCCCTACTTTCTTGCCGAGTAATCCCCGTGCTATGGGCGAATCCACCGACATTTTGCCGGCTTTAAGATCCGCTTCGGATTCAGGAACAATACTGTATTCCATCACAGCATTATTGCTGGTATTCCTGATCTTAACCCGGTTGAGCAGTTGTACGGTGGAAGTATCTATCTTGGAAGTATCGATGACCCGTGAGCCTGCAAGAGTATTCTCCAGTTTGTTGATCTTCAGTTCCAGCATTCCCTGGGCTTCTTTTGCTGCATGATATTCAGCATTTTCAGACAGATCTCCCTTATCCCTGGCTTCAGCGATCTGCTGGGAGATCAGCGGACGTTCAACTGATATCAGCTGGTCCAGCTCCTTTTTTAACCGCTCATACCCTTCCTGCGTTATGTATGATATTTTTGCCATAGAAAAAAAATGAACTTATAGCTAAGCTCCTTATTAAAAATAAAAAAGAATCCCGTTTATCCGGAACTCTTCAGGTGACAAAGATATATTAAAATTATGGTTTAACAAAAAAAAGAAAGTGATTCCTTTCCAGATAGTGTTAATATTCAGGCCGTTTAAGTATCTCAAAGTAAATAATTGCCCTTCGTATTTCCGAAGAGTCCCTGAAGAATCCATCATCCCGTATTTCATCAGCCTCCTGCGGAATTTCTTCACCGCCTTTCTCTCCTGCTGAGGATAATTTCTCCTCCAGAAACTGTTCCTGCTTCAGAGCCCTTTCTTCCTTCCGTGCCATCTGTTCCTCCTCCCTGGTCATCATACGCTCATTGAGGATCATTTCCTCTTCATCGATGATGCCTTCCTCTTCATCCACCACCTGCTCCGGTCTGTCTTCCCGGGCATATTCATCCATCAGTCCGGGAGCCCCCGGTTCAGAAACAGACTCGAACATGGTTTTTACATTAGAGAACGGCCCGAAGGGAAAATCTGCAGTCTCCTCCCCTTCCTCTGCCTGGGGTTGCTGCGGGGCTTGCTGGACCGGTTTCCGCTTTTTTTTGCCCAGCGTGCTGGCTGCAATAATTATAATGCTAATTACTATATACAGTATGGTGTCTATCTCAAATTTCATCTTCTTCGCTTTTTGCGCTTGCTTTTAGCAAACAGTTTTTTATAAAATGGTATTTTACGACTGTCGTTCCACTGTTTTGACTTCTTTTGTGATATTTTCATCCGCTCCTGCACCGCCTCTGACTGCATATCGAAGCGCTGCTTCAGAGTTTCCTTCCTGCTTTTTTCATAGTCCCTCAGTAATTTCTGTTCCGACTTCTCTTTCTTCCTGTATGCTTTTCTGACCTGCCTTGCCTGTGAATATACAGCCGGAACTGACAGTAAAAAAAACAGAAATAACAGTACTATCCGCTTATTGAACAAATTAACTAAATTTGTGAGGTATATAATCTGCACATGATCCCTCACCCGTTCACAACAAAATTAGGGCTTTTTTTTATAATGTGCCTTCTGATACCTGGTAATTATTCCTGCCGCAATGAAAATCAGGATGTTGTGCCTTATGTGCCGGTAAATCTTGTCCTGGACATCCAGAATGACCTGGCTCACCTTGGAGTAGGAGAAACGGCTACCATCGTTCAGGATCAGCAAGGTTTTGCAATCATCAGCTTTACCCATCCCGATTACCCGGAAATACGACTGGGTCAGCAGGTATTCGGGAACGGGCTGATCTTATACAGGGCGGCCCAGTATGAGTTTGCGGTATATGATAAGACCTGTACCTACCGGGCCAGCGATGATTATTGTGCTGTTGAAATGGATGAAACCGGGCTGATACCCTTCTGCCCCTGTTGTCAATCAAAATTTGCCATTCCCATTGACGGGGCTGTTGCAAACGGACCGGCTGTACTTCCCCTCAAGCCCTACCACAGCCTGATAGACAATTACCAGCTTTATATAAGCAATTAATACCTGTAATGATCCGGTTTATACGGACCGTTAACCGGGACGCCAATATATTCTGCCTGATCCGGAGATAAGCGCGTCAGTTTCACTCCCAACTGCTCAAGATGCAACCTTGCCACTTCTTCATCAAGTTCTTTTGGCAGGCGATAAACATCAATGGCAAAATCATTTTCCCAAAGATCTATCTGGGCCAGGGATTGGTTTGTAAATGAATTGCTCATAACAAAGGAGGGGTGGCCGGTGGCACATCCAAGGTTCACCAGGCGGCCTTCTGCCAGCAGAAATATAGAATGCCCGTCTTTAAATGCAAATTTATCAACCTGTGGTTTGATATTGATGCGTTCAACTGCGGGGTCATTTTCCAGCCGTTCAACCTGGATCTCATTATCAAAATGGCCTATGTTACAGACGATAGCCTGGTCTTTCATCTTTTTCATGTGTTCAAGAGTGATCACATCTTTGTTACCTGTAGCTGTTACATAAATATTCCCTTCACACAGGGCTTCCTCTATTGGCTTTATCTCAAATCCTTCCATTGCCGCCTGCAGGGCACAGATGGGATCAATCTCTGTAACGATCACCCTGGCTCCATAAGCACGCATTGACCTGGCACAACCTTTCCCCACATCACCATAGCCAAGTACCACCACTACCTTTCCTGCAATCATTACATCGGTGGCCCTTTTTATACCATCTGCAAGGGATTCCCTGCAGCCATAAAGGTTATCAAATTTTGATTTGGTTACCGAATCATTGACATTAATGGCAGGGAAGAGGAGTTCGCCATTTTCTTTCATCTGGTACAAACGATTTACTCCTGTTGTAGTTTCTTCAGATACGCCTTTGATATCTTTCGCTATACGGTGCCATTTCCCGGGATCCTGTAAAAGGCTATGCTTAAGAGTCATAAAAATAACTTCCTGCTCCCTGCTTTCGGGAGGAACATCAAGAATACCCGGATCATCTTCGGCTTTATAGCCAAGATGTACCATGAGGGTCGCATCCCCGCCGTCGTCCACGATCAGGTTCGGGCCCTTATCACCGGGAAAGCTTAAGGCCTGTTCAGTGCACCACCAGTATTCCTCGAGAGATTCCCCTTTCCAGGCAAAGACAGGAACACCTGCCTGTGCGATTGCTGCTGCTGCATGATCCTGTGTAGAAAAGATGTTGCAGCTGGCCCACCTTACATCAGCACCCAGGGCTATCAGAGTTTCAATCAATACTGCTGTCTGAATGGTCATGTGCAGGGACCCGGTAATCCGGGAACCGGCAAGAGGCCTGGTTGCAGAATACTTCTCCCTGATAGCCATCAGTCCAGGCATCTCCTTCTCAGCAATCTCGATTTCCTTCCTTCCAAATTCTGCCAGGCTGATATCCTTGATCTTATATGGCAGGCTTTCTTTCATTATTTCCGTAGTTCGGTTCATATTTCACATTTTTACAAAGTTAATTTATTTTCGAAATGTTCCAGGGCCGTTTCTTTATCCCTGATAAGCTGTTTTTTCAGGTTGCCGGTATTTTCAAATTTCATTTCATCCCTCATGCGATAGTGAAAACTTATCCTGATCTCCGACTGATAGATATCCTCATCAAAGTCAAATATGTGCACTTCAATGGTTTTTGAATCCTTCCTGGTGCTAACTGTCGGCCTGATCCCGATATTCATCATTCCCTTCAGCACCTGTCCTTTAATCGAAACCTTAACTGCATATACCCCGTCTTTGGGAATCAGTTTGTTCTGGTCCCCGACCAGGATATTCGCTGTAGGAAAACCCATGGTCCGGCCAAGCTTGCTGCCACCTGTGACTTTGCCACTGATAAAATACTCATAACCAAGGAGTTCATTTGCCCTGGTCACCTTTCCCCCTGCCAGCAGGTCCCTGATCATCGAAGAACTGATCTGCTGTCCCCCATCTGTGAAAGGAGGCAGGTGTTCAATTGTGAATGAATACCGTCTGGCACATTCTTGCAGCTTGCTTATATCACCTTCCCTGTCCTTGCCGAAACGGTGATTGTATCCGACAATCAGATGGCTTATCCCCAGACGCTCCACCAGCACCCGGTTCACAAATTCACAGGCTGACAGCCGGCTGAACTGCTTTGTGAAATCAAGTATAAATAAATGATCGATCCCGATATCTTCCAGCAACATGATCTTCTCATCCAGGGAATTAAGCAATTTGAAGTCACCGGGCTGCTTGTTCAGCACCATTCGGGGATGCGGCCACAGTGTCAGGATCACGCTGTCACTTTTCTTCTCTGAGGCTGCGTCTTTCAGCTTCCCTATAATAAATTCATGCCCGGCATGAACACCGTCGAAAATACCGATAGTTACCACCGGTGAGCGGACCGAAAATGAAAGCAGATCCCTGTGAATTTGCATGCTTAGCTCATCATAATTGAAGTGCAAAAATAACAAAAAAAAGACTACATTTAGCTTTGCTATTATATGCATCCCATGAAAACCCGGGGCCCAAATATTGTACAAAGTGATCCATGGCTGCAACCTTACCAGGGGGTTATTGAAAGATGGATTGAGGGCTTCATTCAAAAAGAAAAGAAACTGACTGCCGGGGTACCCGGATTACCGGATTTTGCCCTGGGTCATCTTTTCTTCGGACTTCACCGCAACAGCGAAGGCTGGGTATTCAGGGAATGGGCGCCCAATGCCACGGGCATCTGGTTAGTGGGCGAAATGACGGACTGGAAAGAACAGCCGGATTATGCCCTGGTACGGGGTGAGAACGGAATCTGGGAACTGAACATTCCTTTTCCATACCTGAAACATGAAGACCTGTTCCGCCTATCGGTACACTGGGAAGGAGGAAAAGGTGACCGGATACCGGCCTGGACAAACCGGGTGGTACAGGATCCCGATACCCTCATTTTCAATGCCCAGGTCTGGGTACCTGAAAAAAGCTACAGGTGGAAAAACGACCATTGCGACACCACCGGGAGGCCTCCTTTAATTTATGAGGCCCATATAGGGATGTCCTCGGAAGAAGGACGTATTGCCGGCTATGCTGAGTTCCGGCAGAAAGTCTTACCCCGTATCGCCCGCAGCGGATATAATACCATTCAATTAATGGCCATCCAGGAACACCCCTATTACGGTTCCTTCGGATATCATGTTTCCAGTTTCTTTGCCCCCTCCTCACGCTTCGGAACTCCTGAAGAGCTGAAAGAATTAGTCGACACAGCTCACGGTATGGATATAGCGGTTATCATGGACCTTGTACATTCCCATTCGGTTAAAAATGAAGTTGAGGGACTGGCACGCTTTGACGGTACCCCCTACCAATATTTTCATGACGGTTACAGGCGTGAACATGTTGCTTGGGATTCACTCTGTTTCAACTATGCCAAGCATGAGGTACTGCATTTTCTGCTTTCCAACTGCAGGTACTGGCTGGAAGAATTCAGGTTTGACGGATTCAGGTTTGACGGGGTAACCAGCATGCTATACCTGGATCATGGCCTGTCCAGGGATTTTACCTCTTATGATATGTATTTTGACGGCACGCAGGATGAAGATGCCATAATATATTTCATGCTTGCCAACAAGCTGATCAAACAGGTCCTGCCGGGTTCTATTACCATCGCCGAAGAAATGAGTGGTATGCCCGGATTGGCAGCACCCCTGGAAGACGGGGGGATGGGATTTGATTACAGGCTGGCCATGGGTATCCCGGATTACTGGATAAAGATCATCAAGGAAAGAAAAGATGAGGACTGGAATGTAAGCGAGCTGTATTATGAACTGACTTCCCGCAGGTCCGATGAAAGGACCATCTGTTACGCTGAATCACATGACCAGGCCCTGGTAGGGGATAAAACCGTCATTTTCAGGCTTATTGATAAGGAGATGTATGAATCTATGGATCTCTCGGGCAGCAACCTGATCGTTGAACGGGGGATGGCCCTGCATAAAATGATCAGGCTTATCACTATCAGTACGGGAGGAGGGGGCTACCTGAATTTTATGGGCAACGAATTCGGCCACCCTGAATGGATAGATTTCCCGAGGGAAGGAAATAACTGGTCCTATCACTATGCCCGCCGGCAATGGAGCCTGGCAGATAATCCCTTGCTGCGGTACAGGTTCCTGAAAGATTTTGATGAGGATATGATAGCCCTGATCCGTTCTTCCGGCTGTCTCAGCCAGCAGTGGACGGAACTGGTCACTGACAATACCGGGGACCAGGTGCTGGCATTCGTGCGCTCTGACCTCCTCTTTGTCTTCAATTTTAACCCGAATACCTCCTTTACCGACTACGGTCTGGCAGTCGAAGCGGGAAAATTCAGCATTGTACTGAACACCGATGACAGTAAATACGGGGGGATGGACCTGGTTAACCAGAGCATTACCTATTTCACCCATCCTGAGCAGTACGTGGCGCCGAAGCACCTGCTCAAGCTTTACCTGCCCGCCCGCAGCGGTCTTGTATTAAAACGGCTGCCGATCAGGAAGGTCCGATAAGGATGCACCTGATGACCTAGATCCATTTTACCAGTGAAAAATCCTGACGGTGCGGCAGGTGGGGATATTTGGGAAAGACCCTTATCCCGTAATCAAAACTGCCTGCCCTTACAGGGGTTACCTTTGTTTTGTAAGTATGCCGGGTATTCTCGCTGTGAACGGCATCAAATTCCTGAGTATAGGTTTTGTGATGGGTACCGTTATCACTTTTTTCAAAATCCCTTATAACCAGCTCTACGCCTACATGCTCCGGTGATAGATTACCCAGATCGAGCAAAAGAGTGGCTTCATAACTTTCACCCAGTATGACCGGGTTGTGGGATATATCCGGATGGCTGAATGATACCACCCTGATCTGGTTCCACAATTTCATCATGATCTTCTTCCATGAGGCAAGGTCCCTGGCCAGTGCATAATCGTCCTGTTGCATCTTCTCTGAACGTTCGTACAGTTTCTGATAGTAACGCTGATTATAATCGATCAACATCCTGTTCATGGTAAATTGCGGGGCCACCTGTGCAATGGATTTTTTAATGTACCCGATCCAGGCAGCCGGGACCTCATCCTTCCCTCTCTCATAGAAAGCAGGGGTGATCTCATTTTCAAGCAGTGAATAAATGGTCTCTGCATCCAGTTCATCCTGGTAATCCTGGTTATCATAGCTTCTTTCTTCTTCTATGGCCCATCCTGCACCTTCAACATAGCCCTCTGCCCACCAGCCGTCGAGCACGCTGAAGTGCAGAGCCCCGTTCAGGACAGCTTTCTGTCCGCTGGTCCCGGAAGCCTCCAGTGGCCTGGTCGGAGTATTCAGCCAGATATCTACTCCCTGTACCAGTTTCTTTGCAAGTTGCATGTCGTAATTCTCAAGGAATATGATACGGCCTGTAAACGCAGGCTCCCTGGAGATCTCCACTATCATTTTGATTAGGTCCTGTCCGGCCTTATCCCGGGGGTGAGCTTTACCGGCAAAAACAATTTGTATGGGCCGTTCACCATTATTGATAATATCAGCCAGCCGTTGTTTATCCCGGAACAGCAGATGAGCCCTCTTATAGGTGGCAAACCTCCGGGCAAATCCTATGGTCAGCACATCCGGTTTCAGATTTTCTTCTGCCTCCAGGATATACCTGGGATTTTCCCTCCGGTGAACAGCGGCAATTTTCAGCCTTTCCTTGATATAATCTATCAACTCGCTTCTCTGGCGGTTCCTCAGGTCCCATATCTTCCTGTCGTGGACATCCTCAATTTTTTTCCAGGTGTCCTTATTATCCTGCCTGTTGAGAAAATCCTTGCCAAATTCGGACCTGTAAAGTTCCAGCCACGACTTCGCGGTCCATGTGGGCAGATGTACACCATTAGTAACATACGATATATACAGTTCATCGGGATTATATCCTTTCCAGATACTGGCAAACATTTCCTGGGTTACACGCCCGTGGAGCCTGCTAACCCCGTTCACTTCCTGTGAAAGGTTAATAGCCAGGTAACTCATGGAAAAACGTTCTTCGCGATTTTCAGGCTGCAGCCTGCCCAGGCCGATAAACTCCTCCCATGTAATATTAAAACGTTCAGGATAGTGTGACATATACATCCTGATCAGATGTTCCTCGAAGGAATCATGTCCTGCCGGGACAGGAGTATGTGTGGTAAATAGTGTGGAAGCCCGCACCACTTCGAGCGCTTCCCGGAAGTTGAGTTTATAGCTGGTGATCAGTTCCCTCAGCCTCTCCAACCCGATAAAGGCTGCATGTCCTTCATTACAGTGGAATATATCTGCCTGAATGTCAAGGGCTTCCAGCGCCCGGATCCCTCCAATTCCCAGGAGCAGTTCCTGGATAAACCTGTGTGCATTATCACCGCCGTACAGGAAATGGGTAATGGCCCGGTCCTGTTCAAGGTTTTCTTCAAAATCAGTATCCAGCAGGTAGAGGGGAACTCTCCCAACCTCAACCCTCCATATCCTTGCCTTCAGGGTACGCCCCGGTATCATTATGCTTATGGTTACCCAGTTCCCTTCATCATCCCGCACCGGCTGTGCCGGGGTATTGGAAAAATCCTGTGCTTCGTTGCCGGCTATCTGTTCACCGTTGCCTGATATAATCTGGGTGAAATACCCGTAGCGGTACAACAGGCCTATTCCTACCATATCCTGGTTGTAATCACTGGCTTCCTTCAGGTAATCACCCGCCAGGATTCCCAGTCCGCCCGAATATATCTTCAGCGATTCATGCAGACCATATTCCATGCTGAAATACGCAACCTTTGGTTTTTTACATTCTGAGCCTTCCCTTAGATAGGCATGGAATCTTTCGCTGACCGAATCCATCCTGTCAAGGAAATCCCGGTCATTTTCCAGCTCCCTGAACCTGTCGAGGGGGATCCTCTGCAGCATCAGTATAGGGTTTTCGTTACATTCCTGCCATAATTCGGAATCTATGGAAGAGAATAATTCTCCTGCATCGGTATTCCATGACCACCAGATGTTCTTCGAAAGCTCATCGAGCCCGGATAACTTAACAGGTATACTCTCTTCTACAATAAAAGTTTTCCAATCAGGTCTGGCGGTTACAACCTGCTCCTCTATGTACCCTGTTTTTTCTTCATCGATATACAGCCTGGTCCGGGTCATCTGTTTTGAAAGCGCTATATCAAAGGCCTTATAGTAATATCGCACCTGTTCTCCCCAGAGGGCCGTACGGGCTATCTCAAGGGCATGTTCACCGGCATCCCGCACGGCATCCGGTGTCAGCGAACAGAAATCCTTTATTGCCAGGGCAATGCCTGCTGAGGCTTCATCATAATTTGAGTCATTGCGGCGGATGACCGTAACTCCCTTGCCCTTTCCGCCAAACTTTTCCACCCATAAACCAAAACCCGCCAGAGTGGTGGTAATGGTCGGGATCTTAAAGGCAAGGCTTTCCAGTGGAGTATATCCCCAGGGTTCATAATAGGAGGCAAAAATGGTCAGGTCAAACCCGATCAGAAGGTCATAGTAGGATTTGTTGAATATACCATCACTCCCGTTCAGATAGGATGGAACAAAAATTATTTTGACAGGATCCTCCTTTTTATTTCTTATTGAGGTTTCTTTAATCTTTTTCAGTATGGGATCGTATTCCTCGTTGTGAAGATTATGTGTCAGACAGGAGGTATTGCTTTCCAGCTTCTTATCCTGGTTCAAAGCATCCAGCAGGTCTTTTCTTGCACCGTAATGGTGAGCAGGAATGAGCATAAAGGCAAGGATCCCACAGGAGGATTCCTTTGTACGGTTGATCTGATCCAGGGCATCCAGGTACATGTCGAGCCCCTTATTATAATACTCATACCTTCCACTGGTAGCCAGCAGTTTTACAGTTGAAGGCAGGTCATTCCCCAGCAGGGTTTCTGCCGTCCGGATCAGCGCCTCCCTCGCCTGCCCCCTTTTTTCATCAAAGGCCCCATCCTTTGGGACGAAAGACATATCAAAGCCGTTGGGGGTAACACAATCGACCTCTTTTTTAAGCAGTTGTTTGCATTCCCCTGCTGTGAGTTCGCTGACCGTGGTAAAGGCGTCAGCATGCCAGGCTGATAACTTCTCAAGTGATTGTTTGGAGGTCACATTAAAATCATTGGATTTGGCATCCCCGTCATATTCCTGGAGGCGGTCATACAGGGGAAGCCTGTTTCCGGCAATAGACCTCCCGATAACGGTGGCATGCGTGGTAAATACCGTGGCGATCCGGGGAGCTGCATCTTTCAGGTACAACAGGCCCCCACCCGTCATCCATTCATGGAACTGAGCGACAATCTTTGTACGCATAGACAGATTATGCCTGGCAAAGCTTTCTATTACCTTTCCTGCGGCATATCCAAAAAGAGCCGGTTCAATATAATCCCATTGCCCTGAAATGGAATCAAGTTTAACAGATTCCCACAGCTCGCTGAAAATCGCATCCTTCTGTTCCATGAAGGTGGTAAAATCCAGAATGATGGCTATGGGTGTACTGGGTATCTGCCACCTCCCTATTCGTATCCTGAGTCCTTCTTCGGCTGCTTTTGCTTTCCAGGCTGCATACAGGTTCCTGTCCTCTTTAAATTCAGGGTTTTCCCCTGAACCCCTCCAGAGGTCAGGACCAATGAGTATGTGTTTGTCATCGAGCCTGTCTTTAATTGTCGGGGCCTTGGTGGATATCACGGTATATATGCCCCCCACCATATTACAAACCTCCCAGCTGACTTCAAAGTAGAAGTCAGGATTAAGCAAATTCTTTTCCATTGGTGAAATCAATAAGTGTGAAAAAATCTAGTTTGTGTTACTTCCTCTTCTGTTGCGATCCCGATCCCGCAGATTTTCCTGGTGTTGTTTTCTTTACCGGTGCAGTTTTTGCCACCGTTTTCTTTCTGGCGGCAGGTCCCTTTTTTGTAGCCGGTCCCTTTTTTGTAGCCGGTCCCTTTTTCCTTGCCGGTGTAACCTTTTTTTCGGAAACAAGCGATGTGACTGCGACAATGGCAGACAGCCGGTCAATTTCTTCTTTGTATTTTAATAACTGCCTTTCCTTCTCTTCAATGATCATGGAAAGATTCGATGTTTCACCCACCGTGTCAGTCCCGGGAACCAATGCATTTACCCTGATGGCAAAATCACTCAGGATATTCATGTAATTAATAAAGGCATCGTATGGGGACTGATAAGGGTTGAAATATGAATGAACTGCTCCGTCAGAGAAGAATTTAGTGCTCATGTAATACAGATGGTCGCTTACCTGAAGGTAATTCCAATCTTTGATAAGATCAGGATCTTTAATATTCTTCATTTTACCGGCCAGGTCATAAAGCTTATTGAAAGCTTCCTGCTGCATTTCATTGCCAAGCCAGGCTGTCAGGTCCCTTTCCTCATCGGCCCATGAAACCGGGTAGGGAACATGGACAGCTGAGACAGGTTGCAGCTTCCGGGCCAGTTCGGAGGGCGTGGCAAATGAAAATTCCGAATTCCTGAAAACCGTATCCGGCAATGCCCTGAGAAACCCGAAAATTCCTGTTTCTTCCCACTGGTGCTCACCGAATGTTTCATAGTCCATGAAGAGGTTCACAGTTTCTTCCTTTTTGTCAATCTGGTTCAGCCATGAAACAAATTTATCAGCAGTAAGGGGATACTCGTTCCAGGACTGGTCTGAAAACCGGAAGGCAATATCGTCACTCAGTTTGAAATTCTTGAGCAGTATCTTCAATTTGGGATTGATGGAATTACAATACATGTAATTCGGACTCTTCCAACCCAGGATATGCTTGGCCCCTTCGGTCAGCATGGCTTCATATCCCATCTCTGCCACCATTTCACCTATGTCATCCGAATAGATCAGTTCTGTATTGCGAAAAACAGATGGTTCCTGGTTGAAGAACTTTTTGATCTTTTCCCCGTGTTCCCTGACCTGCCCGTTAAATTCATCCTTATCTTTCAGGGCCACCAGGGAATGAGAGTTTGTCTCGGCTAGGAATTCAACGGCACCTGTATCTGCAAGCCTCCTGAAACTTTCAAGAACCTCAGGGGCATACAGTTCGAACTGGTCGATGGCAATCCCGGAAATGGAAAAGGCCAGCTTAAACCTTCCCGGAAACCGGTTGATCAGTTCAAGTATGATCTCATTAGCCGGCAGATAGCATTTATCAGCCACTTTCCTCAAGATGCTCTCATTAGAATAATCATCATAATAATAATGCTCATTCCCTATATCGAAAAAACGGTACCTCCTGAACCTGAAGGGTTGATGAACCTGGAAATACAAACAAATAGTCTTCATTCTTATATTTTTACTTAAATGATTTCATTATATACCTTACGGACCTTGCGGGCAGAGTTCTCCCATTTCAGGTTCTCCACTTCATGTTTGCCGTATTTAATAAACATTTCGGAAAGGCCCCTGTAATTCAGTATCCCGTAAATAGCATCTGCCATGGCGTCGATATCCCAAAAATCAACCTTGATGGCATATTTCAGTATCTCCGACACCCCCGACTGATGTGAAATGATGACCGGTACATCCGATTGCATGGCTTCCAGGGGCGATATGCCGAATGGCTCGGATACTGAAGGCATTACGTAAACATCCGTCAACCCGAACATTTTGTAGACATCCTCCCCTTTGAGGAACCCGGTAAAATGAAATTTGTCCATGATCCCAAGTCCGGCCGTTCTATGGATCATCTTGGCGAGCATATCCCCGCTACCAGCCATGACAAACCGGACATTATCCATTTTTTGCAATACCTTATGCGCCACTTCAATAAAGTATTCCGGGCCTTTCTGCATGGTGATCCTGCCCAGGAAGGTGACAATTTTCTCATCGATTTTCTTACCGGCCCTTATTGAAGGCTGGTCAAGCTGAACAGGATCAACAGCATTATATACTGTTACTACTTTTTCGGGCTCTATCCCGTAGTTATGGATAATGGTATTGCGGGTAAGATTGCTGACGGCAATGATCCTGTCAGCCGCACGCATCCCCTTCATCTCAATTTCAAAAACAGCCGGATTGACATTTCCTCCGCTGCGGTCAAAATCGGTTGCATGAACATGTATTACCAGCGGTTTCCCTGAGACTTCCGCTGCAGCCATCCCCGCAGGATATGTCAGCCAGTCATGGGCATGAATGACGTCAAAGTCCGAGTCACCAGCAATGACCGAAGCTACCACCGCATAATTGGCTATTTCCTGAAAGAGGTCCTTACCATAACCGCCCGTAAATTCAAATTTACCCCTGAAATCAGTGTTAATGAATTTATTAACTCCTGATTCATCCTGGTTTACCAGATTAAAGTAATCTTCCGGGTCGGTATAAGGAACTATATGCGAATTAACCTCGATGAAGTTTATTTTCTTAAGAAAGCCCTCATAGCTGGTCTGTTTCCCGGTCAGTTCAACCTGGTTTGCCCCTGTCACCCTCATCGCGCTCTGCTGGTCCTCATCTCCAAAAACCTTGGGTATTACAAACTCGATCTCCAGATCATCAAATATGGATAATCCCTTTGTCAAACCATAACAGGCAGTTCCTAGTCCGCCCGAAATATGCGGCGGGAACTCCCAGCCAAACATTAACACTTTCACTTGTTTAAATTTTGCATGTTCGTTTCAACGACTCTCAATGCTCTCGCATAATTCAACATTATTTATATCAATCAGTTTCAATTCCGGGCCTGCTGTTCAGATCTCTGTAACATATCATGAATGCGCAGCAGGGCTGCCACACTCCAGGCCTGAGATACTGCTCCCCTGGCTTCGTGGGGAGGGTCCCCATCATAAATTTCTGACAATGAACCAATTCCGTGCTGGTTCATCACCTCCTCAAATCCTTCATAGATCTTCCTGACGAAACCCGGACCGCTGTTGCGGTGGATCCTGAGGTATGCTTCGCAAAAATGCTGCAAGAGCCATGGCCAGGCTGTTCCCTGGTGATAGGCGCGGTCCCGTTCCTCCTGGTTACCCAGGTACACACCTTTATACTGTATATTTTTAGGCGACAATGTCCTCAGTCCACGAGGGGTCAGTAATTCATTCTCCACCACGTCAAGCACGGATTTTATCATTTCTTTACTCAGCGGGGTATGCAGCATGGAAGCAGCTATTACCTGATTGGGTCGCACCGACATATCCCTGACACCATCCTTAACCGAATCGGCGAGGTACTGTTTATCCTGGTCCCAGAATTCCTGGAGAAAGGATGCGGCTACCAGCTCCTTCAGATCAGTCCATTGCTTGATGAATCGCGAATCTCCTGCCCGTTCAGCCAGTCCCAGGCTGAATACCAGGGCATTGTACCACAAAGCGTTGACCTCAACCTGCAAGCCTGTTCGTGGAGTAACCGGTTCTCTGTGAACCACTGCATCCATCCAGGTAAGGGCCACACCCGGTCCACCGGCAGCAATCAGCCCGTTCTCCTGCATGCCTATTCCATGCATGGTCCCCTTCCTGAAAGAATCAAGTATGTTCTTTATAACCTTTCCATATTTTTTCCAGAGATCGAGTTCCTCATCCTCCAGGCTGTATTGCTGAAGGGCCCAGATAAAGTACATGGGAGCATCCACTGAATTATAGGCAGGGTCCACATCCGATCCCATGTTGGGGAAGAGCCCGTCCTTTAGTTTTTTTACCATGGTGTCCATTACTGCAAGGAAAACTGCCCTGTCTTTCAGCGGGAGCGTTAGTCCGGGCAAAGCAATGAAAGTATCACGGCCCCATGTTCCAAACCAGGGAAATCCTGCAATCACTTCGGTTTTTCTCTCTTTCCTTACAATGAACTGTTGCGCGGAATTAGCCAGGCAGTTATAGAAACTCGTCCGGGGGATCCTCTTTGATAATTCATTATTGTATTTTCTTCTCAGCGCCTGCGGACTGGCCTCCCTGGTACCCGCTGAAAAGACCAGGGATTCTCCCTTCCTCATACATACTTCAAAATAGCCCGGAACGAAAAGGTCCTCCTTATAATCATATCCCCGCTCCATCTCCCTCATATATTCTATATTATAATACCAGTCCGGTACCTGAACAAATTCATTTTCCTTTGAGACTTGCATATACAATCCAGGGTAACCTTCATAGAGACGGGACATGATCCCCTGGCTGACCTTTCTCACTTTGGTATTGGCATATATATTCGACTTGCTCAATAAATGATGGTTCCTAAAGGCAAGGAAAGGCCTGAGTTTCAGCCTGATCTGAGACTGGCTCTCAAGCAGTGTGTATTTTATCAGTATCTGCTGTTCCTTCTCAACCAGCAGGCTCACTTTCGTCATTACTACGGAACCGACACGGTATGTAGTCTTTGTAACTGTTTCTGCTTCAAAATTCCTGACATATTTATGCCCCCTGGGCATATAATTGTCCCCTTCATATTTATGCATCCCCAGGTTAAACTCTTTATCCTTCACAACAATGGTTTCATCGAGTGTTGACAACAGCACATGCTTCTCACCATCGAAGTGTTCCAGCGGACAAACAAGAAGCCCGTGATATTTCCTGGTATTGCATCCTATGATACTCGTGGAAGCATAGGATCCGGCCCTGTTGGAGCGTATTATCTCCCTGTTCAGAGAATATTCCAGGTTTATTAATTTGTCTTTATCGAATTTCAGATATGCCATGATTCAAAATAATAAAAAAACAGTCAAATTTGTCAATTATATCTTGCTGATTAACTGATGTATACAATATGGTAACCAGTTCTGAAGAAGTCTACAAATATCACTAAATAGAATTAATAATTCAACATAAAAGGCAATAAAAAAGTTAATTATTAGTTATTTTTTTTTAAGCCTCAAATACCCTCATTACCAGAGTGATTATCTATAAAGAATCGAAAAATCCTTATCTTCGCTGCGAAAAAAAAAGTCCCGGTTGAATCACCACTCGGCATATCATGGAGTCATTGGACTGGAAGTCCATGTACAGCTATCAACTCAGACCAAGGCTTTCTCTTCTGATGCAAACCTTTTTGGCGCAGTTCCCAATACTAACATTGGTGTTGTTTCGCTCGGACAACCGGGAAGCCTTCCAAAACTGAATGAAAAAATACCCGAGCTTGCTGTGAAGCTTGGTATAGCCACCAACTCCCGGATCGCCCCGGAAATTTGTTTTGCCAGGAAGCATTATTTTTATGCCGACCTGCCCAAAGCCTACCAGATATCGCAACATGATAGACCTTTGTGCTCCGGTGGATATATAAATATCAGGGTAAACGGGAAGGAAAAAGAAATTTCACTGACACGGATACATATTGAAGAGGATGCAGGGAAAAGCATTCACGATCAGAAGGCTGATACTTCAAGAATAGATCTGAACAGGGCCGGGGTCCCCCTGCTTGAAATTGTATCGGAACCTGTACTTTCCAACGGAGAGGAAGCCTACCGGTACCTGACAGAGATCAGGAAACTTGTACAATACCTGGATATCAGTGACGGAAACATGGAAAAAGGAAACATGCGTTGTGATGCCAATGTATCGGTGAAACAGTTATCCTCAGAAGTTTTAGGGACCCGGACTGAGATCAAGAATCTGAACTCTATCAATTTTGTGCGCAAAGCCATTGACTATGAGGTCAAAAGACAGATCAGCCTTATCCAGGCTGGTGATAAGGTATTACAGCAGACCCTGCGCTATGATGAAGCCGGTGACAGGACCTTGCCTGTAAGGTCCAAGGAAGAAGCCCATGATTACAGGTATTTCCCGGAGCCGGACCTGAACCCGGTAAGGATCAGTCCGGAAATGATCATCCGGATACGAAACAGCATGCCCAGGCTGCCGGGAGAGCTGCTGTTGCTTTTTACCGGCACATACGGCCTGACAGAACAGACAGCCCTGATCCTTACTGAATCAAGGGAAATGGCAGGTTATTATGAAGCAATAGTCGAACACACCCCAAATACCACTGCGGCTGCTAACTGGTTAATGGGTCCGGTCAAAAAACATCTTAATAAACATACTATTTCCATCAGTAAATTCATATTACCTCCACAAAAGATCGCGAAGCTGATTAACCTCATTGATGAAGGAAGCATTAATTATACTGTTGCCTCAGGTGTTATTTTCAATGAACTGACACGGAGGCCGGATAAAGATATTTCTGAGATAATCAAGGAAAAACAACTTTTACAATCAGACGAGCAGGACCTGATATCTGAGCTTATTCATTCAGTCCTGGACCGCTACCCTGATAAAATAAAACAATACCACCAGGGAAAGAAAGGCTTGCTGGGCCTGTTTATGGGAGAGCTGATGAAAGCATCCCGCGGAACCATAGATCCGGGGAAAGCCACACAACTGCTACAGTCTGAACTGGAAACAAGAAAACAACAATTATGAACAGAAATTTAACTGCTTGGCTGCTGCTCCCCCTGCTAATGATAAGCTCCTGCACCGGGGATCCTGAACAATTCACTGTTTCGGGTACCCTGCCGGAAGCGGCGGGCCGACTGCTGTACCTTTATGAAATGACAACCACGAAGTACATTACAGTAGATTCGGCCTTTCTTGACGATCAGGGCAGTTTTGAGTTTCATGGTTCTGCAGAGGAATTGAAATTCTACGCCCTCCAGTTCACTGATGATAATTCCATAAACCTGCTTGCCGCA
The DNA here is from genome assembly GCA_964540005.1 of uncultured Bacteroidaceae bacterium. Lineage (GTDB taxonomy): Bacteria > Bacteroidota > Bacteroidia > Bacteroidales > SM23-62 > CAZILN01. Next base: position 18,935 of record CAZILN010000281.1, read on the forward strand.
CCGGGTGACATGATCGAGATCTCGGGGAATGCCGTTGACCTGCAGGGAACTTACAGGGTTTCAGGATCAGAGGATTCTGAAAAGATCAGGCAACTGAGTTACCAGCTTGACAATACCATTGAACAGATATATGAGCTAAGTATAGTTTTCAATGACAGCAGTGAAAGCAGGAACTTCCTGAAAATAAAAGACAGCCTTGACACCAGATATGAAGAGATCCTCAGGGCACAGAAGGATTTTACCTATGCCTTTATCACATCGAACCAGAATTCCCTTGCCAGCCTTATGGCCCTGTATCAGCAGATAGGTCCGCGCCGCTACCTTCTCGATCCCATGGAGGATTTTGAGTATTATGCCATGATTGATTCATCCCTTGGCATCCATTACCCGGGATCTGAAGCAGTTAAGGAACTGCACCGGCAGGTTGTTGAACTGCAGACACAATACTCTTACCTGCGACAATCAGAAATGCACCTTGGTATCGGCATGGAAGCCCCGGAAGTGGCGCTGCCCGCACCTGGGGGAGACACCCTGCTGTTATCATCCCTTCGCGGCCAGCTGGTGCTGCTGGATTTCTGGGCTTCCTGGTGTTCTCCCTGCAGGGAAGAGAATCCGAATCTGATAAAACTATACAGGGAGTATGCAGACAGGGGATTCGAGATCTACCAGGTTTCTCTTGATAAATCCCGCACCGCCTGGCTAAAGGCCATAGAGGATGATTCACTCAACTGGGTTCATGTAAGTGATCTGAAAATGTGGGAATCAGTGGTTGTGAGTATTTACGGCCTGCAGGGTATCCCGATGAACTTCCTTTTGGATGAAGAAGGCAGGATACTGGATAAAAACCTGAGAGGGGTCCGGCTGGAAGAAAAATTAGCTGACTATTTTAAGGATAAATAACATGCGAAAGATCATATTAGTTGTACTGGTACTGCTCATTGTATCCTGTTCAAGGAACAGGCAATTCCGTATCACCGGCAATTTAAATACAGGCGAACGCCCCGTCCTTTACCTTGAGGAACAAGAAGTTACAAAAATCAGTCTTTACGATTCTGTCCGGGTTTCCAGGAATGGAAATTTTGCTTTCAGGGGGAAGCTGGATCATCCCCGTTTCTTTCAGCTGCGCCTTGGTGAAAACAATCTCATCCCCCTTCTGATAGCCCCGGGTGAAGAAATTACCATGGACTGTGACACATTACATTTTTCGACTGCTTACGAGCTCAACGGATCTGAAGGCTCCCGGTACATTAAAGAACTGAATGCTAAACTGGCAGATACGCAGAGCCGGATTGACTCACTTGTAAGACAATTTGACAATACCGGGGATACAACTCTTACTGCCAAACTGGAATTAATTGATAAGTACAATGCCCTTATACAGGAGCAACGCAATTACAGCATTACCTTCATTATTGATCACAGGCAATCAATGGCCGCTTTGTATGCGCTATACCAGAGGATAGACCAGGAGAAATACATACTCAATGAGAACAAAGACGTGCAGTTACTGAAAATTACCGCTCATACCCTGGATACCCTGTATCCCGAATCACAACATGTCAGGGCCTTATCCGCCGATGCAAGGAAACTGGAAGACCGGCTCACCAATGCAGAATATTCCCGGCTGATTGACCAGATGGAACCAAGCCTGCCGGAAATATCACTGCCGGATCCCAGCGGGGATACCATCAGCCTGTCCTCTCTCGACAACAAAGCCATTTTGCTCAGTTTCTGGGCCTCATGGAATGCTGGCAGTATCGCACATAATATTGAGCTTAAAAAGATCTATCAGCAGTATCATTCAAAGGGCTTTGAAATTTACCAGGTCTCCATGGATAATGATAAGGAATTATGGATGCGTGCCATCGAATATGACGAGCTGCCATGGATCAATGTCAGTGAACTGAGCTACCCCGAATCCTATGCAGCAGCAGTTTATAACGTCAGCAGTTTGCCCACCACTTTCCTGGTTACACCCAATGGAAAAATACTGGGCAGAAACCTGACAAAAGGTGAACTGGAGCGGAGTCTGGCAGTCATGCTGAACTAATCCCCAAGAATAACAGGATTTGAACAAAAAACCAAGAATATATTTTGCTTCCGATGTTCATCTCGGAATGCACCCAAAGGACCGAAGTGCTGAAAGAGAGCGTATTTTCGTCAAATGGCTGGATGAGATCAAGGAGGATGCGACTGAAATATTCCTGGTAGGTGATATCTTTGACTACTGGTTTGAATATAAAAAGGTCGTGCCGCGCGGATTCACCAGATTCCTCGGCAAAATAGCCGAAATAACGGACCGGGGCATACCTGTACATTTTTTTACAGGGAACCATGATGTCTGGGTGTTTGATTACCTGCCCCGGGAGGTCGGTGTCATCCTGCACCGGGAGCCCTATATTTTGCAAAATGACAAGCATAAACTGTTTATTGCCCACGGAGACGGACTGGGTCCGGGTCAACGCAACTATAAACTCCTCAAACGCATCTTTACCAGCAGAACCCTTCAATGGCTATATGCCCGGTTGCATCCCAATGCCAGCGTTGCTTTTGCACAGCTCTGGTCTAAAAAAAGCAGGTTTGCAAAAGGTATTACTGTAGAATTCCTCGGGGAAGATAAGGAGGTCCTGGTACAATTTGCCAGGAACAGCCTGAAGGAAGAGTTTTTTGATTATTTCATATTCGGACACAGGCACATTATGATGGACCTGGAACTGAACGAGAAAAGCAGGCTGATCTACCTTGGGGACTGGATTATAAATTTCAGCTATGCCTTGTATGACGGCGAAAAGATGGAATTAAAAAAATACATCTAAGGGATGCATTTTTCGTAACGTGCTTATTCACTGGGTGAAAATTGCCAGGTTACTTCCAAAGCATCCCTAAGTACTTGTTACTAAAATAGAGAAACTGCAACGGTTACCCCGGCCATCACGATGGAAACCATACTCATAAGTTTAATAAGGATGTTAAGGCTTGGGCCAGAAGTATCCTTAAAGGGATCTCCTACCGTATCTCCTATAACAGCGGCTTTATGATTATCCGATCCTTTACCGCCCAGTTTCCCTGATTCTATGTATTTCTTTGCATTATCCCAGGCACCGCCGGAATTTGCCATAAAAATAGCCATCACAAAACCTGTTCCAAGGGCTCCTACCAGCAATCCCATATTTCCGGCCACACCAAAGATCAGTCCAACTGCAATCGGTATCACTATGGCCAGCAGTGAAGGGGCTATCATTTCGATCTGAGCGCCTTTTGTTGAAATGGCCACACATTTGGCATATTCAGGTTCGGTCTCGCCTTCCATTATGCCTTTTATTTCCCTGAACTGCCTGCGGACCTCATCTACCATCTTTGCTGCAGCCCGTCCAACTGCATTCATGGTAAGCCCGGAAAACATAAATGCCATCATGGAACCAAGAAAAATACCTACAAGGGTTTTGGGATTCATAAGATGAACCTCGAAATAATTCATAAAATCCTGGAGGCTGAGTTTGGTGAGTTCTGATGCCGATGTTATAATCGTTGAATTCGGAAAAATGTATTCGGTCCATCCCGTTTCAAAGAGACGTTGTATCCCTACTTTAATTTCCTCAATAAATGAGGCAAGCAATGCCATGGCCGTCAGGGCCGCAGATCCTATCGCAAATCCCTTTCCTGTAGCTGCAGTAGTATTTCCCAGTGAATCAAGTGCATCCGTCCTTTTACGAACCTCGGGTCCGAGTCCGCTCATTTCAGCATTCCCTCCGGCATTATCTGCTATAGGTCCGTAAGCATCGGTCGCAAGGGTAATTCCAAGAGTTGACAGCATACCCACGGCAGCAATCCCGATCCCATATAGACCCATCCCCATATTGTTCATGTCAAAACCGGATGCAAAAACGTATGCAAGTATTATTCCTATCACTACGGCAAGAACAGGTATCAGGGTTGAAAACATACCTACTCCAAGACCTGAAATGATAACGGTCGCCGGTCCGGTTGAAGAGCTTTCTGCAATTCTCTGGGTGGGCCGGTATTCCTCTGAAGTAAAATATTCTGTAGCCTTCCCGATTACAATACCGACGATCAGTCCGGTAACTATGGCTCCCCATATTCCCCATATGTTTTCAAAATCCAGCAGGTAGAGTATCAGCCAGGCAAAAATAACTATAAGAATAGAACTGCCGTTTACTCCCCTGCCAAGCGACTTTAAAAGTGTTTTCTGGGTAGCATCCTCTTTGGTACGGACCATGAATATGCCAATTATTGACAATATAATTCCTACTCCGGCTATGAGCATTGGGGCCAGTACCGATTTAAACTGAAGCTCCGGATCGGCCATATAAGCAGCGGCACCCAGTGCCCCTGTAGCCAGTATCGACCCACAGTATGATTCGTAAAGGTCAGCACCCATTCCTGCCACATCCCCTACATTGTCACCCACATTATCGGCAATGGTTGCAGGGTTCCTGGGATCGTCTTCGGGAATACCTGCTTCAACTTTTCCAACCAGGTCGGCTCCCACATCGGCAGCTTTGGTAAAGATCCCGCCTCCTACCCTGGCAAACAATGCCTGGGCTGATGCGCCCATACCGAAGGTAAGCATGGTGGTGGTAATAATAGCCAGTTTGTGTCCGGGTTCAACATCTATAAAATAATTAAGCAGTATGAACCATAAAGATATATCCAGCAGTGCCAGGCCAACAACTACCAGTCCCATTACCGCACCGCTCCTGAAGGCTACTTTCAGCCCGCTGTTCAGGGATTTCTGTGCCGCATTTGTTGTTCGTGCCGAAGCATGGGTGGCTGTTCTCATCCCGATGAAACCCGCCAGTCCGGAAAAGAATCCTCCCGTCAGGAATGCAAAGGGCACCCATGGATTCTGAAGATGAAAACCGTACGCTAGTACAGAGAAGACAATTGTCAATATAATAAAGAATATCCCTACAATCTTATACTGCTGTCTCAGGTATGCCATGGCTCCTTTGCGGACATGGGATGCAATTTCTTTCATTCTATCAGTTCCTTCACTTTCTTTCATCATGTTCCTGAAGAAGTACCAGGCAAAAAATAAGGCCAGCACAGATGCGGCGGGAACAAACCAGAATAAATTATTTTCAATCATATCAAACAGTTTTTGGTTATTATAAGCATGATACCTGCTCCTGTTAAAAACGATGGCAAATATAATGAAAAATCGACTGGATCATAAAAATTTATCAAGACCATCCGAAAATTAATATATCTTTCATTTCCAGAATACTTATTCTGTAGAAATGATATAAAAACCTTGATTTTAATTTTATACTGCCTTAATTTTATACACGAACCAACAGAAGCATAATCATCATGGAAAATTACTTTTACCTGATTGCTGTTCCCGAGTCCCTTGTAGCCTCCCATCTTCCACCAAAAGAATTCGGTAATTATCTGGCTGTCGGGGCAAAGAAAAGAATGCGCGGACAGGCCATCTATTTTGAAATTGATCCCTCAAAGGCAGATCACCTGCCCTGGGACTATATTAAAAAGAAACTGGTGCCTTACGAGGACGGGGAGCCAAAGAGGTCAGTATACCTTTCCATTTACAGGGTGATGGAAGAGGTAGAACTGGTAGCGCTGAAATCGCTCTACCTGGCAACAGACGACGGGAAGGTACTGGAAATTAAACAGGCTGATTACAAGACACCTTCATCATCCGAAGTATTCCTGTACCAGCAGTTTACACCCATAAGCACAAGGGTTGCCAGTAAATTGCCCCCTCCGGATTTTGTAAAATTCCTGACTGATGCTGATAAGCCGATCTTCACCCCCAAAGCATTTTTTGTCGATCTGCAGCTCCATGAACTTGCTACCGACCCCAAGGCCCCTATTCATAACCTCCCGTATCCCAACCCGGATCATTTAAGGGATTGCCTGATGCAACTGGGACAAGTATCCGGAAGACAAACAAAAACCGTCCTCAGGCATTTTAAAGGAGAATTGTCTTACCGGACCATTAATGATGGTTTTTTTATAGGTGATCAGTCCAGCTTCAGGTATTACCCCTTTCCCGGGATCGAACAGCTGGAGCATGAATATTATGACTGGTGGAAGTCTGCTCTAGTTCAGTGCTTTTGATTTTATGACTTCCGGGGGTTTCATGTCTGGGAAATTAAAACTATTTTCAGCCCTGATTGAAACCTATCCGGGACATAAATGCAATCCATAATATATAAATTTACCAGGCTCAGCATTGCAGTCTTACTTCTAACAACACTTCCAGCCGGTGCACAGGAGAACGGACTGTTCGGGGACTGGCATCCCCAGGCCAAATATCATTACGGATTCATTTCCCCGCATTCTCCAAAAGTAGACTACCTTGTTGAGGGACATGTCCAGGCTTTTGAGCTCTCCCTGGTAAAAACACAAGCCAGCGATAATATCTATAACAAACTCTTCAATTATCCGGAAACAGGCTTCGGGTTTTTCCATGCCGGCCTGAACAATCCGGGTGTTCTGGGCTCAGCCAATTCACTGGTAAGTTTCTTGAATGCACCCTTATACAGGACAGGAAAAGGCGGATTCCAGGTTGACTACCAGATAACAGCCGGCCTTTCTTACCTGACTGATGTATTTCAATTATATGATAACAACCTGAATATCGCTATCGGCTCTCACATCAATCTGCACTTTTCAGCATTGCTGGATTACCAATGGAAGATCAGCAGGCATTTTGAATGGACCAGCGGATTGTCTTTCAGCCACTTCTCCAATGGCAGGGTGGAATTGCCCAATCTCGGACTGAATTATATTTCAATCTTCACGGGACTGAAATACATACCCGGTGAATCCTTACCGGTTTTTCCCCTGCGTGAGATCCCGGAATATGAAAAACACTTCGAACACCTGCTGATAATGTCTTTCGGTATCAAACAATATGATATTACGGATGATAACTATTACCTGGTCCACAGCCTTAGCTATGACATAGGAAGAAGGCTGAAACCCCATATGAAAATTTCTGCCGGGACAGACCTTTTCTTCGATGGTTCGTCACGCAATCATTTTAAAAATAACGGGATAGTTGATTACGGTATACCGGACATGTACTGCCTTGGTGCCCATGGAGGATGGCATCTGAGCTACCGGAAGCTGACCATGCTGATCATGGCAGGCTATTATCTTGTTAAAAGGATCCCAACGCCATCTCCCGTTTACAGCAGGCTGGGACTGCAGTATAGTTGCACGGAACATATACTGGTAAATGTTTCTCTGAAGTCCCACAATGCCGTTGCCGATTTTGTTGAGTGGGGGCTGGGATATTCATTCTGAGTTATGAGGATAATTCTTTACATATTACTGATTATAGCCTGCCTCTCCTGTGAGAGGGAGAACGGAGGGGAATGCCTGCAAAGCTCCGGCGAACTGACTGAAGTAAAGATTGAACTGCCGGATTTCAGCATCCTGGAATTGTATGACCTGTTTGATGTGTACCTGATCGACGATACTGTCAATGAGCTTAGTATACTCACAGGCAGCAAGCTGCAGGACGATATTGAACTGAAAACCGAGGGATCAAAGTTTATGGTTTATAATAATGCCAGATGCCGTTGGTTCCGTGATTATGAAAGGGTTGTACTGACATTCAGATGTAAGGACCTGAAACGTGTAAGTTTGTGGTATCCATGTTACGTGGCCAGTCAGGATACCCTCACATGGCCATCATTAAATATCTATTCCTATGCCAAAGTCTTTGAAGGAGACATAAAGGTGAATAATGATAATTTCAGGTTCGGGGTGAATTTCTCATGTGCCGGCAGTTGTTCCATATCAGGAAAGACCGGTAAGCTGACTATTATGAACCGGGGGGTCCATCATATTTTTGCCGACAACCTGGAATCCGTATCTGCCGATATTACTAATAACTCCCTCGGCGATATTCATGCAGGGTGCACAGATACCCTCAGGGCACATATCTGGGAAAGCGGAAATATTTATTACCGCGGCAACCCGGAAATAATACTCAGGGATATTACTTCAACCGGTAGACTGATCAGGACTAATCAATAGATCCGGATCAGGCGGAACCTTTCAGGCATTTTTTCGTAAAACTAGAATTATAAAAACCTTAATGATATCTAAGATGCATAAACAAAAGTATTCTTTCATTGCAAAAGCTATCTGATTCCTACTGGTCGGGATCATTCTTCTTCCTTCCTGCGAAACGGATAAGGAAGGGCCCCCCTGTTCTGCCCCCTGCCTCATCAATGCTTATTGATTTCTCAGATTTTCAACAAAATAAAAAGAGCGAACTTACTGTACAAAATTGGGGATATGCCGCCCTGAATGTGTTTGTCTGGAGTTCAATGATAACAGGAGGACTGGCTGTACCTGTTGCCGCCTTCTGGGAATCTTTCAAGCATGAAGGTGTCTATCAGGGTGAGAAGGAATGGATCTGGACATATAATGTCATGGTCCTTGGAGTTATCTATAAAGCGGACCTGCACGGCACACTGCAGGATGACAATGTGCTGTGGAAAATGTATATTACCAGAACTGATGGCTTTAGTGATTTTCTCTGGTATTACGGTGAAGTCAGCCTTGACCAGACCGAAGGATTCTGGATCATGAATGAGAATCCTGAAAATCCCGGCCAACTGCTGCGAATTGACTGGACCCGGGAGGCTAATGCTGAAACATCCGAGATCAAATACACCAATGTCCAGCCGGGAGGTGTTGAAAACGGGGGTTACATCCAGTATGGAAAGCTCAGTGGAGGTGATTATGATTATTTCTATGACATTTATGTCAAGAGTACCGATAAACTTATAAATATTCAGTTTAACTCCGGGACCAAAGAAGGACGAATTAAAGATCCGAAGACCTACATCGATGATAACTGGCATTGCTGGGATTCAAACCAGCAGGATGCAGTCTGCGAATTAAAATAGATCTTCTTATTTTCAATTTAACTCACTGATTAACAGTTGATTAACTAAATACTCCCTTATTGGCAACATCAAATATCCTTTTTCTTATTTGGATTAATTATAAATAAAGATAGAGGCAGTCTTTTTTCTGGTTCCGTTTGTCAATTTATCCTTATTTTTATCCTGTCTAAATGGTATTTTTCTGTTTATGCCACTCTGTATCAATTCATTAACTACTATCAACCTGGAGTTCACTTATGACGAAGTCAGAAAAATCAAATACTAAAGCTGTTCAGGAATTACACATGGGTTTCGATATCGGATCCATATCCATCAATACTGTCCTCATTAATAATAAGATGGAAATAATCAAGGAAAGGTATGACTATTGCAACGGAAAGCCGTTTCACCGGCTGAAGGAAATACTGGAAAACCTGTCAGCAGATCATCCAATGTCAACGATTGCTTCATTTTCCTTTACCGGAACCGGGGGAAGGCTTGCCGCAGACGTGATCGGCGGAAAATATGTGAACGAGATCATTGCTCAGTCTGAATCCGTCGGGCGCCTGTTCCCCCAGGTGAAAACAGTTATTGAAATGGGCGGAGAAGATTCGAAACTGATTTTCATGGATCCGGCAACCGATCAGCAATATGCCCAGCTTTCTACATTTGAACTGAATTCTATCTGTGCGGCCGGGACCGGTTCCTTTCTTGACCAGCAGGCCAAAAGGATAGGTGTCAGTATTGAAAACGAATTTGGTGAATTGTCCATGAAATCTGAAAATCCACCCAGGATCGCCGGACGCTGCAGTGTTTTCGCAAAGAGTGATATGATACACCTGCAGCAGATTGCCACACCTGTTCATGATATTGTAGCCGGACTCTGTTTTGCAGTGGCAAGAAACTTTATCAGCTCCATAGGCCGGGGGAAGAAATTTGAGTTCCCGGTGATATTCCAGGGAGGTGTGGCTGCCAACACAGGTGTGATCAGGGCATTTCGTGAGCTCCTGAATGCCAGGGAGGGTGAACTTATAGTTCCCGAACACCATGCATCCATGGGCGCGATCGGGGCCGTGTTTCACTCCCTGCACCAGAAATCCCTGGTAAAAATGAAAGATCAGGGTATACAGAAACTGGCCGATTACCTGGAAGAACAGAAAGATAGCGGCAAATGCCTGGAACCTATTAAAATACCTGATACCGTAATCAACAAGAAAATTCATCCCATAACCGAGGGGGAAATTGTGGATGTTGCCCTGGGACTTGACATCGGTTCACTAAGTACCAATATAGTACTGATAGATAAGGAAAACAGGGTTATTGCCCGCAGGTACCTCCCCACGGCAAGTAAACCGCTCGAAGCCATCAGGCGAGGTATATCCGAGGTATTTGATGAAGTAGGTGACAGGGTTAATGTCATGGCAGCAGGCACCACCGGATCAGGACGGTACCTGACCGGGGACTTCATCGGTGCCGATGTGATCCGTAACGAGATCACAGCCCAGGCCACGGCAGCGATTGTTTATGATCCCGAGGTGGATACCATTTTCGAGATCGGGGGACAGGACTCCAAGTATATCAGCATAGATAACGGCATTGTAATTGATTTTGAAATGAACAAGGTCTGTGCTGCCGGTACCGGGTCATTCCTGGAGGAACAGGCCGAGAAACTGGATATAAGCATCATCAAGGAATTTGAGAACCTGGCATTTAAGGCTAAGAGTCCGCCCGCCCTGGGCGACAGGTGCACCGTCTTCATGGAATCCGACCTGAATGCACATCAGCAGAAAGGTACTGCCAAGGAGGACCTTATAGCCGGACTGGCATACTCTATAGTACAGAATTACATACAGAAGGTCGTCAGGAAAAAGCGAATAGGCAATCACATCCTCTTCCAGGGAGGAGTTACCAACAACCAGGCCGTAGTGTCAGCCTTTGAACAGATCACTGGTAAAAAAATATATGCCCCTCCGCATTTTGATATAACCGGCGCCATCGGCTCAGCCATACTCGCCAGGGAATATAATATAAAAAACAAGATCAAAACCCGGTTCAAGGGCTCCGATATTGCAAAAATACCTTATAAACTCGATCGCTTTACCTGCAAATCCTGTTCAAATATGTGTGAAATACGCAGGATCAGGATAGAAGGGGAATCCAAACCCCTTTATTTCGGCGGGCGATGTGAAAAATGGGAACTGGCCGAAAGAAAGGGTAAAGGGCAGGATATCCCAAATTATTTTGAGGAACGAACAGAAATGCTGCTGACTGATTTTGATAACGAGAAGAAGGAAGATAAGAAAACTACTATTGGAATACCCCGCGGGTTGATGATATTCTACCAGCAGTTCCCGTTCTGGCGGACATTCTGGGAGGAACTTGGGTTCCAGGTAGTTCTTTCAGACGAATCCAATGACACCCTTATTAAAAAAGCCCTCGACACCCTGGTGGCAGAGACCTGTTTCCCGGTCGAGGTGATACAGGGTCACATCCGGAACCTGTTCGATAAAGAAGTGGACTATATATTCACACCATTCATTATCAACGCCAAGGCTGAACCCGATAATCCAACCAACAACGTTAATTGTCCCTGGGTCCAGACCTATCCTTTCATGGCAAAAACCGCCCTGTCTGATGAAGAAAAGGGCAAACTGCTCATTCCGGCCCTGAATTTCAGGTATTTCGGCAATGTGCTTAACAAGGAGCTGTCTGATTTCATGTGGGAACAATTCAGGGTCTCTTCCAAAAAAGTGGTCAGGGCCATAAACCTGGCGGATCAGAGACAAACTGAATTTGAGAATAAACTGGTTGTACGCGGACAGGAGGTTCTTGAGAATTTACCCGATGATAAGGAATGTCTGGTAATTATGGGGCGCCCCTACAATACTGGAGATCCTTCCCTGAACCTCAGCATGGTGGAAAAACTGATTAACATGGATGTCCTTCCCATCCCCATGGATTACCTTCCCCTGGGAAGTGAACATATTACACAGGACTATCCCCAGATGTACTGGCCCAACGGGCAGAAGATACTCGCCGCGACACGGATTATTGCGAGAGACGACAGATTGCATTCCATCTATATGAGTAATTTCCGATGCGGACCCGATTCATTCCTGGCCCATTTTGTCCATGAAGAGATGAGGGGCAAGCCTTACCTTGAGCTGGAAATAGACGAGCATAGCGCCGATGCAGGTATGATCACCCGCTATGAAGCTTTCCTCGACAGTTTGAAGGGCGCCAAGGAGCTTATTGAGAAAAAGAAGGAGATCATCGTTCCCTCAGGAATGAAATCAGCGCCCATGGAGGGCCGCACCCTGTATTTCCCTTATATGTATGATGGCGCTTATGCTATTGCTGCCGCTTCAAGAAGCTGTGGCCTGGATGCCGATGTACTGCCCATGACCGATGAAACGGCGCTCGAACTTGGAAGGAAATATACATCCTCCCGAGAATGCTTCCCCATGATTTGTACTACCGGGTCTTTCCTGAAAAAGATACTTGACCCGGAATCCGATCCCTCAAAACTCAGCTTCTTTATGCCCGATCATAACGGTCCCTGCCGCTTCGGTCAGTACAACAGGTTCCAGAGGGTGGTATTCGACAGGCTGGGATACAAAGATGTAAAGATCATTTCCCCCAGCAATGATACCGCTTATGCAGATATTTCCGGCGGGAAGGCCACGAAGTTCCGGTTCACCGCATGGAAAGGATTCGTTGCTGTGGATCTTTTAAGAAAATTCAAACAGGAGCGCAAACCTTACGAACTGATTAAGGGGGATGTGGAAAAAGTATACCAGGAAAGCCTGCAAGAGGTGATCAGGTCTATTGAAAACGGGGCAAAAGACCTTAACCTAGTCATGGCTGCAGCTGTTGAAAGGTTTAAACTCATCCCCCTGAGCAATGGCCAGCGTAAACCTGTTATTGCCATAGTGGGTGAAATATTCATGCGTGACAATCCCTTCGCCAATGGTTTCGTGCTGGACAGGCTTGAAAGGAACGGAGCTGAAACCTATATGGCCCCCTTCTCAGAATGGCTGACATACTCGACATACAGGTATACCCGTGACAGCCGCTGGAAAGGAAACCGCACAGGAGTGCTTAAATCAAAAATCCAGGAATATTCTCAAAAGATCTCTGCAAAGAAGATACATAAAGTGGCTGAAGGCTTCTTCGAGGAGGAAAAGGATATTCACGTTGAAGACATGATCGAAAGTTGTGGCGATTATATTCATAAGCACTACGATGGTGATCCGGTGCTGAACCTGGGTAACTCCCATCTGCTTACCAAGCAGGGAATTTCGGGAATTGTGAATATACTGCCTTTTACCTGTATGCCAGGTACCCTTGTAACTGCAGTATCAGACAAGTTTAAGACCGATCATGATAACATCCCCTACTTGAATATCGCCTATGACGGTCAGGAAGATGTATCCATAGATATGAGGATACAGGCCTTTATGCACCAGGCAAAGGAATTCTCTAAAAGGAAGGAGTTGAATGAACCTGTAAGCCGGAAAGTCTGAGAGGGATTCATTTTGAATTGAAAATATTTACCTGCACAGAAAGGAAGGAGTATTCCTCATCAACGGGGTTGCAGCTATAAATAAGCTGTTCCCCGCTCCGCATGAGCAGATCGATTAATCCAATCCCGTTCTTCGTGGGATTGGAAAAATCCTTGTTTGCCAGTTTTTCCATGAAAATTTTCTCCAGCCCGTCATGATCAAGGGTATTCAGATGTTCAAAATGTTTTTCTACAAAAGGGACATCTTCATTTTTTATAAGGTTCCCGGTTGTGATCCTGTTCATTTCATTGTCAGCACCGAACAACAGGATCCCTGTTTTAGCCTGGGTATCCCTGCATTCTGCCGCATGATGATAAATGTTCTGAAGGAGTTCCACCAGGACCAGGTAAATCCTTTTCCTGATCAGCAGGTCCTTGTCCCTGATCATTCTCAGGTTTTCGATGATGCTCAACAGGTCAAATGCCTGCTGACCTGCAAACTGGCTGCAGTAGATCAGGTTAACCTTGTGCTCACCCAGAATGGATAATAATCTCCCGGTAATGTCGAGCTCATAGAAGGTTTCGGGCTTGACCGGCGACTGATCGGCCGGATCACTGATAAGGGTGTCCATGAAAAAGAAGGAAAACGCCTCATCAACCGGCTCGAATTTATACCTGATCTTATTTCCCGAGCGCCTGGCTATTTCAATCAATCCGAGTCCAGCCCCACCCTTCTCTGAAATAGCAGCTTCAGCAAGTATACTTTTATACTGCTCCTTCAATTCCTCCTGGTTCATCGTGTTGATCCTGTCCAGCTTTGCTTTTAATACCGTCATCTGATCATTCCTGATCATATTCCCCTGGGATATGTTATACATCTCATCCAGGCTCTGTATCAGGAAGATCCCATCGTTTTCCCGGGATTCTTCTTCCGGCATTTCCTGGTGGCGTGTAATGTTCTGTACGCATTCCACAAGTATGAAAACAACCCTCTTTTTTAATTTGGTGGCCACATCCGACTGGTCAAAAATACCCTGTGCAAATTCGATCAGTCCGTCTGATACTTCCCTTGTAAAGAACCCCCTGTATCCATAGTTGATCTTGTTCTGTATCATATCAGTATACAGCGGGTATACAAAGGAATGATCGGGAGTAATGGTCTCACTCATGAAATTAATTTATATGGATTAACGTTCTCTAGTCAACAAGCGAAGCCGGAGTAAAATGTTCATACTATCTGCAAAATAATAATTTAATTTGATTTGGCCTGAAAATACAGTTTATGAAACTCAAAAACCATTAGGAACAGATAATTGGAGTTATTGATTGACCGGCCGCAGAGTTTCTGTTATTATGATTTATCTTCTTAAACGGCTATTTTTCATTAACTTTAATCATTTAAGACATATATTCTGCCTCTGAGAATCTGAAAATTCAGACCAACAAAATTATACATTATGCCTGATTATCAGGACAATAATAAACTTTCCGGAAAATTACAGGACTTCTTCTGGGAGTTGGCTGAGCTTACCCGTTTTACCGGTACCAGTATCAGGAAGATGTTCCAGAAGCCTTTCGAAAGGGGCGAACTGGCCCGCCTGTGCTATTTGTTCGGGAACCGATCCATCGGGCTGATCGGGATCACTGCCTTCATTATGGGCCTTGTCCTGACTATACAGACCAGGCCTGTCCTCGCTAAAATGGGTGCTGATATTGCCCTTCCCGGCATTGTTTTTGTCTCGGTAATTCGTGAGATCGGACCGGTTATAACAGCCCTGATATTTGCAGGGAAAGTTGGATCGGGCATTGGAGCAGAACTGGCATCCATGAGGGTCACCGAGCAGATCGATGCAATGGATGTATCAGGTATCAATCCCATGAAATACCTGGTATCCACACGTGTTTTGGCAGCCACCCTGATGGTCCCGACGCTTGTGATCTTTGCGGACGCTATTGCCATGCTGGGCTCCATTGCTGGTATAAATATCGAAGGGAGTATGTCGGTCCAGATGTTCATCATGGAAGCCTTCGATGACGTGCGGTACATTGATTTTTTTCCGGCTGTTATAAAATCTGTTTTTTTCGGTCTGGCCATAGGAGTGATCTCCTGTTACAAAGGTTATTTCGCCTCACAGGGGACACAGGGCGTGGGCAAGGCAGCTAATTCGGCTGTGGTGATATCTTCACTTGCCATTTTTATTATTGACCTGATTGTAGTTCAGATAACGGAGGTGATTATTTCATGAGGAATGCATCACATAAGGAACTGGTCATTGAAGTGATCAACCTGCATAAAACATTTGAAGGCAACCAGGTGCTTAGGGGGATCTCATTTTCTTTGCAAAGAGGAGAAAATCTAGCCATACTTGGACGTTCCGGTACGGGTAAATCTGTCCTTATCAAATGCCTTATCCGGCTTCTTACCCCGGAAGCCGGCAGTATAAGGATCCTGGGTCAGGATGTTACCTCTCTTCCCGAAGATGAACTGAACAACCTGCGGATCCGGCTTGGTTACCTGTTCCAGGGAGGAGCCCTGTATGATTCCATGAGCCTGATAAATAATTTATTGTTCCCCCTTAAACGTCACAGGAAGGATCTTTCACCGGGTGAAATGAATGATAGGGTTTGCAGGGCCCTGGAAAGTGTGGGACTGGCAGAAGATTATAATAAAATGCCGGCAGAGCTTTCGGGGGGGATGCGAAAAAGAGCCGGTCTTGCCAGGTCATTGATCCTGCATCCTGAAATCATTTTTTATGATGAGCCCACAACCGGACTGGACCCTTATAAATCGAGGGAGATAAGCGAATTAATAGTGAATGTCCAGGAAAGCTATAATGCCTCATCCATAATTGTCACCCATGACATGAAATGTGCAGAAACGGTATCGGACAGGGTCTGTTTGCTGCACCAGGGCATCTTTATAGCAGAAGGTGATTTCACCGAACTCGTTAACCATGAAGACCCTGCAGTTAAAGATTACTTTATATAATATACTTATATGAGCACAAAAAGAAGCAATAATATCAGGCTGGGTATATTTGTTACATCCAGTATCCTGCTTTTCATCCTTGCAGTTTACCTGGTTGGCAGCCGCAAAAGCATGTTCCAAATCAATGTAAAGGTCACCGCGCTGTTTAACGATGTGAAAGGTTTGCGTGACGGTGGAAATGTAAGGTTTACAGGGATCAATGTCGGTAATGTAACCAGGCTGGTGATCCTGAATGATTCTACTGTTGAGGTAGAAATGGCTATTGAGAAAAAAGTAACCCCGTTCATTAAGAAGAATTCACTGGCTGCTATTGCCTCTGAAGGACTGATGGGAAATAAGATCATTGTCCTGCTCCCGGGCAGTGCAGATGAATCTCCTATCGAGGAAGGGGATGTCCTCCCATCAATGGAACCCATTGAGATAGATGATATACTCAGGGAAATTATGATCTCTGGTGAACGCATTGCCGTGGTCTCCTCCAACCTGATTGATATTACTGACAAGATCAACCGCGGGGAAGGAATATTCGGAAAAATATTTACCGATACTACCTTGACCTATAACCTCGAACAATCGAGCCATAACCTGAGAGAAATATCTGACAGGGTGAACCAGGGTGAGGGACTAATCGGGAGACTGTTAGTGGACAATAGCTTCGCGGACAATCTTGATTCTGCTGCCCAGTATATGCAAACTTTTTCCTATAACCTGGAGGGCATTACCGATAAGATCAACAAGGGAGAGGGTATATTCGGAAAATTTTTTACCGATACCAGCCTTTCCAATAACCTGCAGCTGGCCAGCAGTAACCTGAATTCTTCCAGCCAAAACCTGGAAACCCTGTCTAAGGATCTTCTCAAGATCACCGACAAAATAAATAACGGGAAAGGAGTCATCAACAAGTTCCTGGTTGACTCGGTTTTTGCAGACAGCCTGGATATTACCCTTCAGCAGCTCAATGAAACAATTATCGAAGTTGAAGCTGCTTCGGTGGCCCTGCAACGAAGCGGTTTGGTCAGGGCATTTTCAAAAAAGGAAGATAAATAAAGCTGCATTTCATTGATCTCAGAGACACTTCACATCAAGAATATGGTTTCGGGCTGCTGTATAATGCTGCTCCGGGAGAGGCTTGAAGCGGCGGGTATTATTGTCAACCGGATACAACTTGGACAGGCCGACATTTCCTACCCCGAATCAACACACAGCAGGGAATCCATTCATGATATTATTGCAGGTATCGGACTTGACCTGGTGGAAAGCCGGGAAGAAAAGATAGTGGAACAGATAAAGTTAACGGTCATTGAACTGATACATTACATGAATAATGTTGATTCGATTGCCCGAAAATCAGACTACCTTGTTGAAAAACTGGGATACAGCTATCCATATCTCTCCAAGTTATTTTCTGCTTTTGAGACAATTACGCTGGAAAAATACATCATACTCCAGAAAATTGAACGGATCAAGGAACTGATATATCAGAAGGAATTCACACTCAGCGAAATTGCATACATGATGGATTATTCCAGTGTCCAGTACCTTTCGGGCCAGTTTCATAAGATTACCGGGATAACCGTTACCCAGTACAGGGACAGCGGTCCATCGGCCAAAAAACCCATAGAAAAGCTGTCCGGATAGGAAAATTATAACATTATCTCCGAATTTTGTAAGGGCTCTTTTAAGAGAAATGATGAATTTTGTATTGTACTTTACTATATATGCCTCCCTATGAAAATAAAAAAGAATATAGCAATCAGTAAAAGCGGGTTTGTCTTTGATCCGACAAGCGGTGAATCTTATTCCATTAATCCTGTCGGGATGAAGATCCTGCAGCATTTACAGGAAGGAAAAAGCCTGGAAGATATAACCGGGATGATCACCAGTGAGTATGATATCGATGCGGTCAGCTTCGAAAAATACTTTCTTGATTTTGTCAGTATGTTAAAACAATTCCAGTTAATTGAAAGTGATGGAGAAAATTAAGATCAGCATTGCATTAACCGGGCTCAATAATGTGGATAATCCCGGACCGGGTGTGCCCGTGATCCGCGGCATCCGTGAGTCTGAAATTTTTGATGCCAGGATAATAGGACTGGCATATGAAAGCCTGGAACCGGCGATCTACATGCATGATATAGTTGACAAGACCTACCAGGTACCTTACCCTTCGGAAGGTTCCGATGTACTGATCGACAGGATAGCTCAAATACACAAAAAAGACCCGATTGACCTGATCATACCAAATTTTGATGCAGAGCTCTATGCCTTTATGAAATCTGAAAAACGATTATCCGCACTGGGTATCCGGACCTTCCTGCCCACGATGGAACAGTTCGAAGAAAGGCATAAAGCCAATCTTCCTGAATTTGGTGAAAAATACGGCTTGAAGGTGCCCTTCAGTAAACCGATAAGTAAACAGGGTGAAATAGAAAATCTGAAAAAAGAATTTGAATACCCTGTAATGGTAAAAGGGAAATTCTATGACGCTTACCTGGCATATAACGCCGAGCAGGTGAGGATGAATTATAATAAGATCACTGCCAAATGGGGACTGCCGGTCATCATACAGGAATTCATTAGAGGCACCGAAGTGAATGTGGTGGCCCTGGGAGATGGCAAAGGCAACACCATCGGGGCCGTCCCTATGAGAAAACAATATATCACTGATAAGGGGAAGGCATGGGCCGGGATCACTCTGGATGACAAGCAAATGCTCAAACTGACGCGTGAAATTATCGAAGCCACGAATTGGCGCGGGGGGATGGAACTTGAGATTGTCAAATCCAGTAAGAATGAATTGTATATCATCGAAATCAATCCAAGGATCCCGGCATGGGTATACCTGGCTGTGGGAGCAGGACAAAACATTCCGGAGGCCCTGGTAAAACTAGCCATGGGAATGGAAGTAAAACCATTCGAAAGCTATCAGATGGGTAAGATATTCATCAGGTACTCCT
This sequence comes from uncultured Bacteroidaceae bacterium, assembly GCA_964540005.1. GTDB lineage: Bacteria > Bacteroidota > Bacteroidia > Bacteroidales > SM23-62 > CAZILN01. The sequence continues at coordinate 38,279 of CAZILN010000281.1, forward strand.
ATGACCTTATCATTGACATGTCAGAATTCGAAAAATTATCAACATCAGGAGAATTATAAATCATGCAGTTATGGAAAAAGCAGCCTTTGAAAGACCATACATTAAGAAAATTAACGCCGGGATGCCCAGTAAGTTCGGCATGAAACCCCATATTGAACCGCATCCCTTTATTGATGATATCCCTGTTTCTGATCTGATCCGGGATTACGGATCCCCTCTTTTTGTTATTTCAGAAAAAACAATCAGGGAAGTTTTCAGAAATGCCAGCCAGGCATTCAAGACCAGGTATCCCAAAGTACAGTTTGCCTGGTCGTATAAAACCAATTATCTGGATGCGGTCTGCCGCATATTTCACCAGGAAGGATCCTGGGCCGAGGTTGTATCAGGTTTTGAATACGACAAAGCCCTGCTTAACGGGGTGAAAGGCAGCCAGATCATATTCAACGGTCCGGATAAAAACCAGGAAGACTTGC